>JBEGUX010000148.1:0-2723 GCA_041178685.1 Bacteroidota bacterium | reverse complement strand
AGCAATTCCGGATCCAATTGTTCCACAATGTCGGCCAGCATCGCTTGATTACGGTACGGCGTCTCAATAAAGAGTTGGGTTTCTCCGCTGCGTCGTATTTCTTTTTCCAACTCGCGCAGCTTTGCTTTTCGTTCGTTGGCTTCACGAGGCAAGTATCCGTTAAATCGAAAGCGTTGTCCGTTCAGTCCGCTGGCCATCAAGCCCAATAAAATACTGGAAGGACCCGCCAATGGAATCACCTGAATTCCTTTTTGATGTGCCAGTCGCACTAGCTCACTGCCGGGATCAGCTATTCCCGGACAACCGGCTTCGCTCATTAAACCGCAATCATTTCCATTAAGCATTGGCGCGAGCAAGGAGGGAAGTGAAGTTGCTGTGGTATGTTCACTCAACTCTTGCAGTGAAAGTTCAGCCATTGGAGTTGGAGTGCCGATGGATTTCAAAAACGCACGTGCCGTTTTATCGTTCTCTACAATAAAATGCGTCAAACGTTTTGCCGTGTCTATCAATCGCTGCGAAAGAAAGTCAGTATCCGGCTGACCTAAATAAACCGGCAATAAGTAAAGTTTACCGTAACCGGACATCTGCTGTTACTTAAGAGATGATTGTTGTTTATACTCATTGATAACGCAATCACACGCGCTGTCGAGCATTTCAAAAACCCGGACAAATCCTTCAGGACCACCGAACCATGGATCCGGCACTTCCATATCCTGATCAGGATACAATACATCCATCATCAGACTGACTTTAGCGCGGTGCTCGTCGGTTTCAGCGAGCTGAAGAACATTTCTTCGGTTGGAAGTGTCCATCACAAAAATACGGTCGAAGCGATCAAAATCTGCTGCAGTAAATTGACGTGCTTGTTGTTCGGAAATATCGACACCGAACTTGTTGGCCGTTGCAATGGCGCGCTCATCGGGAGCTTCGCCAACGTGGTAATTGCCGGTTCCGGCGGAATCAACCGTGATGGATAGCTGGTGCGTGTTAGCTTTATGGGAAAGAATTCCTTCTGCCATCGGTGAGCGGCAAATATTGCCCAGGCAAACCATCAAAATTTTCATAACGGAAATTACTGATTCAAATAAACTTGGTTGTTGTTAATGATCGCCAGCGGTTGTCCAACGAGTATTCTTCCAATGAACGGAGAATTGGCCGACTTCGAACTAAAACTTTTCGCTGTTATCTCACGAGATTTGGAAGTAGAGAAAATAGTAAGGTTGGCATTTTCACCTTCTTTGATAACCGGAACATCCAGGCCGAGGATCTTGCGCGGATTCACGGACAGCAATTCAACGAGCTTTTCAGTGCTCAGTTGTTGTTTAAGTCCGGTGGCAAGAGCCGCAAAGCCGGTCTCCAGTCCGATCATGCCAAACTCTGCAAGGTCGAATTCTTTTACTTTCGCTTCAACATCCAGCGGACGATGATCAGTCGTAATGGCATCGATAGTTCCGTCGAGCAAACCGGCAACGAGTGCTTTTCGATCTTCGTCAGCGCGCAGCGGCGGCTTAACTTTGAAGTTCGTATCGAATCCGGTGAGTTCGTCATCGGAGAGTACTAACGAATGTACCGCAACATCAGCGGTAACGTGAAGTCCTTTCTGTTTTGCTTCGCGGATCAATTGCACGGAACTTGCCGTGGAGACCGTCGAAAAATGAAGTGAACCGCCGGTGTATTCTACGAGTTGCAGATTTCGTGCGACCATCACACTTTCGGCAAGTGCAGGAATGCCTTTCAATCCCAGCGATGTGCTCACCGGTCCTTCGTTCATTTGTCCGCCGGAAGCCAGATCGTTGTCTTCACAGAACACCATTAACTTGCTGCCAAAATCTTTCACGTAAAGTAACGCGCGAAGCAGTACGCCTGCATTCTTTACCACGTGCTGATCGTCCGTGAAAGCCGGAGCGCCGGATAAATGCATGTCGTACAACTCCGCCAATTCTTTTCCTTCGCGTTTCACCGTGATACAACCTGCGGGCAGAACATCCACGATGCCGCCTTCGGTGCGTTTACGAACAAACTCAATGGAAGATTTGGTGTCCATCACCGGCTGTGTCGAAGGCATAACGAGAACGCCTGTAAAACCGCCTTGCGCTGCAGCACGACTGCCGGATTGTAGATCTTCGCGATGCTCAAAGCCGGGTTCACAGAAATTCACGTGAAGGTCGAACCAGCCCGGCGATACACAGAGTTGTTCGTCTTGCAACACCACCGTATCAGACGTAATGTTATCTATACCTGACTGAATAGCGGCGATCTTGCCATCTTTGATCCAAACATCTTTTTGTTGTCCGTGGTACGGTGACCCGGGCGAGAATATGCGAGCGGAACGGAGAAGCAGATTCATCGGATTCATTTTTTAAAGAAACGTATGAGCAATACTTCGGCCGCCAGAAAGAGCAAGGCCGCTACTATACAATATTTCCAAAGTGAAACACCTTCGCGTAAGCGGGTGAGCGAATGACCGATCGACGGATCATCAGCATCCAACAGCGTAGCGGCATTTCCTTGCAATCCATCGAACAGCGGTTCAACCTGCGAGGATTCCATGACGGAAAGATTCGATTCTTTGCGGTCGTAATTGAATGCAACAACATTCACCAGGCGATCACCTGCTTGCACCGAATAATTGCCGGCCACTTTCACGGCATCGTGCAGCGACAGCATGGTGCCGCCGGTATTTCTACGCACATCAGCAATAGCGTCGAAGTTACACGCTTTGT
>JBEGUX010000147.1:0-5642 GCA_041178685.1 Bacteroidota bacterium | reverse complement strand
TTTCACCGAGCATTAGCTTGGTGGCATAATTAACATAAGGTTCATCATAGGCTTTGGCAATGAAAGGCACCGTACGTGAAGCTCTCGGATTGGCCTCGATCACGTAAACAATATCATTCTTGATGGCAAACTGAATATTGATCAACCCTTTCACTTTCATCGCAAGTGCGATCTTTTGTGTAATTTCTTCAATCTGGCGAATAACATCGTCGCTTAAGTCAAATGGAGGAAGCACTGCATTGCTGTCGCCGCTGTGAATTCCTGCCGGTTCGATGTGCTCCATGATACCGATGATATAAGCGTTTTCACCATCACAAATTGCGTCCGCTTCAGCTTCAATTGCTTTTTCCAAAAAATGATCGAGCAGAATTTTATTATCGGGAATATCCTGAAGGATTTTTACGACATGTTGTTCCAGTTCCTCTTCGTTGATTACAATCTTCATGCTTTGTCCGCCAAGTACATATGACGGACGAACGAGCAGCGGAAATCCTAGTTCACGGCTGAGCAATACAGAATGATCCGCATCTTCTACCACACCAAATTTTGGATATGGAATATTCAAATCGCGTAGCAGCGTAGAAAAGCGTCCGCGATCCTCCGCAAGATCCAACGACTCAAAACTGGTACCAATTATTTTGATGCCGTACTTATTCAATTTCTCTGCGAGCTTCAAGGCTGTTTGTCCACCAAGTTGCACAATGACACCAATTGGATTTTCATGCTCGATGATCTCGTAGATATGCTCCCAGAATACCGGCTCGAAATAAAGTTTATCAGCGATATCAAAATCCGTTGAGACCGTCTCCGGATTACAATTAATCATAATCGTTTCATAGCCGCATTCTTTGGCAGCAAGAACTCCGTGAACACAGCTGTAATCAAATTCGATACCTTGTCCGATTCGGTTAGGACCGGAACCCAGGATGATCACTTTCTTTTTATTTGACGCAATTGATTCATTCTCCTCATCGAATGTGGAATAATAGTAAGGCGTCTTGGCTTCGAATTCTGCTGCACAGGTATCGACCAGTTTCCAAACACGTTTAATATCGAGATCACGGCGTCGCTTCCACACCTGACTTTCCAAACAACCAACAAGGTGAGCAATCTGACGATCGGCATACCCTTTCTTTTTGGCGATCATCATCAATTCACGCGGCAAGGTATCGATAGTGAACTGCTGTATTTCTTTTTCCAGCTGAATCAACTCTTCGATTTGACGAAGGAACCAAGGATCAATCTTGGTCAGCTTGCGAATGGTATTGAACGGAATGCCGAGTTTGAATGCATCGTAGATATGAAACAAACGGTTCCAGCGCGGACGTTCCAGGCTGTCAAGAATATCTTCCTGATCACGGATTTCACGACCGTCGGCACCTAATCCATTGCGTTTAATTTCCAGCGACTGACATGCTTTCTGCAGCGCTTCCTGGAAAGAGCGACCGATACCCATGGCTTCGCCAACTGATTTCATCTGTAAGCCAAGGTGACGATCCGTTCCTTTGAACTTATCGAAATTCCAGCGCGGAACTTTTACAATTACGTAATCAAGTGAAGGCTCAAAAAATGCAGACGTGCTCTTAGTGATCTGGTTTTTCAGCTCATCTAAATGATAACCGATAGCTAGCTTGGCAGCAATTTTTGCAATTGGATAACCGGTGGCTTTAGAGGCCAATGCAGATGAACGGGAAACGCGCGGATTGATTTCGATGACAATGATCTCATCTTCATTATCAGGATTGACGGAAAACTGAATATTACAACCGCCGGCAAAATTACCGATGCCGTTCATACACTTGATGGCCAGGTCGCGCATCTTCTGGTAGGTGGTATCAGAAAGCGTCATCGCGGGAGCAACGGTGATAGAATCACCGGTATGGATTCCCATCGGATCAAAGTTCTCAATGGAACAAATAATAATCACATTACCTCCTGCATCCCGGAGCAATTCGAGCTCGAACTCTTTCCAACCCATGATCGATTGCTCGATGAGCACTTCGTGAACAGGCGAAGCGTGCAGTCCACGATTCAAAGCACCATCAAACTCATCTTTGGTATGCACAAAACCTCCGCCGGTTCCACCCAAAGTAAAGCTGGGACGAATAACTAACGGAAAACCTATTTCCTGTGCAATTTCTTTTCCTTCCAGGAAAGAAGTTGCTGTTCTTCCTTTACAAACTCCTGCTCCTAATTCAAGCATGCGAAGACGGAATTTCTCGCGATCTTCTGTCGTATGAATAGCGTCGATGTCGACTCCTATGATACGCACACCATATTTATCCCAGATGCCGGCCTTCTGACAATCAATCGCCAGGTTCAATGCTGTTTGTCCACCCATTGTTGGCAGCACAGCATCAATCTTATGCTTTTCAAGAATCTCTATAATGGATTTCTTCGTGAGCGGCTTAAGATAAATATTGTCTGCCGTGACCTTATCCGTCATGATGGTTGCCGGATTGGAGTTGATCAACGTAACTTCGATTCCTTCTTCTTTGAGTGAACGGGAAGCCTGGCTTCCGGAGTAGTCGAATTCACAGGCCTGACCAATTACAATTGGACCAGAACCGATGATTAAAACTGACTTGATAGAATTGTCTTTGGGCACGGCGAGCTGTTTAAAGTCAATAAATTTATCTTCAGCGACTTACAACAACGGCAAAGCGTCTTGCAAATCGCACAAAGATAACGGTTTGAATGGCCGGCGGATGGAAAGTTTATTGACAGCTGTTAATAACCTACAACGCTATAAAATCGTTTCTTTGCGAATAACCAAACCAATGGAATTCCCATGGCTGTTAAGCGTGACACTTCGTTGAATTTCCGTCAATTTAAAGTGGGACCATGGCAGGTAGAATACCTCATTTTTGGTCGGGGAAACGAAATGTTGCTGGCTTTTCACGGCTTTGACAATGATGCTCAAGACCTAAAAGTCTTTGAAACTTCATTGGGAGAAGATTTCACTATCATTTCAGTCAATCTTTTTTTTCATGGCAACAGCACTTACACCGGCGAAGCCGATAAAGTCCGCTTTGACCGGGAACAGTTAAAGCTGGTAATGGATGAATTACTCATTAGCTGTAACGTGAATCGATTCAGTTTACTGGGTTATAGTTTAGGCGGAAGAGTTTGTTTAACGCTGGCTGAATTATATCCCGATCGCATTGACAGATTATTCCTGCTGGCTTCCGACGGCTTGATAATCAATCGCTGGTATTCATTCCTGACAGCAACTTATTTTGGCCGTGAAGTTTTTCGTCGCGTCGTTCGCAGACCAGACTTGTTTTTAACTACCGCTGAACTATTTCGAAAGCTTAAAGTTGTAGGAGAAAAACAGTATAAGTTCGCACGCTCCTATTTTGATACGCAAGAGAAGCGAGAGAAAGTATTTAAGGTTTGGATGATTTACAGACTGCTATTACCGAATCAAAAATTAGTGGCGACAAACATTCGAGAACAGAGGATATCGTGTCACCTGCTCTTCGGCAGTAGAGACACCATCATTCCTTCGAAGAACGCAAACCGGTTGATTAAAGAAGCGGGCAGCACATGTCACGTTCATCTAATCGAAACAGGTCATCAACTGATCCGACCGGATGTGGGAAAGTTCATCAAGGAAAATTGCCTAAAATAAAAAAACCGGCCTCAAGGACCGGTTTACAATAACCTACTGAATATAGCTTATTATTTTGCTTTCTTTTCGTCAGAAACCGTCAACTTCTTGCGACCACGCTTACGGCGAGCAGCAAGCACGCGGCGGCCATTAGCTGTTTCCATGCGCTTACGGAAGCCATGTTTGTTCTTTCTGCGACGATTCGAGGGCTGGAAGGTCCGTTTCATGATTAAATCTCGTTTTTTGTCCTAAAAACAGGATTGCAAAGGTAATGAATGTTTTTGAAGCACCAAATTATTTCGAAAAATGAATGAAAAATACTCAGGCAGGGAGATAAACAACCTTCTTTGTTTCGAAAAAATCTTCCTTAAAATAGGAATTTAGGTCAAAAACGAGTGTTTTCCGCTTAAAAGGCTGTAGTTCATCTGTCAGGTCGCCGCCTTTGAGATAAAGTATCCCATTCTTTAGCGTATTATTTCCATTAGGACGGATCAACTTGTGCGTCCATTGATAAAACTCGGGAAAAGCAGTGACTGCCCGGCTTACCACAAAATCGAAGCTTTGCGGCTTCAAGGATTCCGCACGAGCTTGCTGACAGGTTAGATTATCAAGACCAAGACTTCCGGCAATAGCTTCCACCACTTTTATCTTTTTACCAATGGAGTCAACCAGATGAAATTTTGCTTTCGGAAAAAGTATGGCCAATGGTATTCCGGGAAATCCGCCACCGGTTCCTACGTCAAGAATTTGTGTACCCGGCATGAAGGATATCACTTTGGCGATTCCCAGCGAATGCAAGACGTGATGGATGTAAAAATTATCCATGTCTTTTCGAGAGATGACGTTAATCTTGGCGTTCCACTCCTCGTAAAGAGATTGCAGCAAACTAAACTGTTCTTTTTGTTGCGCAGAAAGCTCCGGAAAATAAGATTCAATGATAGCCGAAGTCACCATAGTCATACGCAAGTATTCAATGAAAAGAGAGCTTAGATCTGCTCTTCCTTATTCTTAAGAATCTGATAAAGGAACTCACGTGCACGGAAAAGCTGTGCTTTAACGGTACCCAATGGCAATTGTAATTCTTCCGCAATCTCTTCGTAGGAACGCTCATGAAAATAACGCAGCTCTACGAGTCGCTTGTAGCGCGGCTTTAGCTTTTCAACTACATCGCGCATCAATGCAGCTTTTTGTTTTTTGATCATCCCTTCTTCCGGATCCAGCATGGGCGACTTGATCTCAAACTGCATCTCCTGTCCGCTGTCGGTCTCTAAGTTTTTGTCTATAGAAAATGTAAACTTCCGCTTACGTCGAATGAAATCAATACAGTTGTTCGTTGCGATTTTGAACAACCAGGTACTGAATGCAAAGTCAGGCGTGTATTGATGCAGATTTTTGAATGCTTTTCCGAAAGCTTCAATCGTCAGATCTTCAGCATCATCGCGATTGTTGACCATCTTCAGCAACATGAAGTAAATGGAGTCCTTGTAGCGAGCAAGCAACTCTGCATAAGCCTTTTGATCGCCTTTGACTGCGTCTTGAACCAGTTTAAAATCGACCTGGGCCTTTTCGGATAAGTTAGGATTTACCTCCATGTGCGTTTTTTTGAGAAATATTGACCAATGAAAAAGATGGGCTGGAGGATTACCAGCATCACCTCAAATATCGGAAATAATACGATGAGATCTTTTTCTTTTAATCGAATTGCCGATTTACCAAAAACTGCCATTTTGAGCAGTAATAGTACACCTAATACTATGAATACGGCATTCATTTTAACACCAAGTGCTAACAATGTTATTAGTAAACTATAAAAAATCAGATTTGACAAGGTTAAAACTCCCAATGCCAATCGGTGGCGAAACTTGTATAAGCCTGCAGTGGTCATATGTCGACTCTTCTGTTTGAACCAGGCACCGAATGATTTTTTGGGTAGTGAATAGGTGAACGATTCGGGAACATCCTGAATGACCACATTGTCAGACGTAGCGGTTTCATTGACCAGCAAGTCATCGTCACCGGATAACAGATG
>JBEGUX010000146.1:0-3598 GCA_041178685.1 Bacteroidota bacterium | reverse complement strand
ATATCGCCGGTATTGCTTGCTCAGGCGGTAGTGCTTGTTCCTCGGGCAGCAATTCGGGATCGCATGTTTTGAAAGCATTGTATGGAAGCGACAGCCGTCCTTCCGTACGTTTCTCTTTCAGTAAATACACCACCAAAGATGAGATTGATTACGCTGTTGAAAAGCTACGCGAATTGTATGTTGTTAGCGTTTGATGGCTATGGCTAATAGGAAAAAAAAAGAGGCTTCTAATCGAGCCTCTTTTTTAGTTTATTATCTGCCTCCAGGCGGCGGTCCCTGTCGTCGACCACCTTTGTTATCCTGAAGCTTATTCAGTAGTTCTCGCTTGAATTCTTCTTCAGCACGGTAGAGCCGACCAACTTTACGGATGGGAAGGACCTTCTTGAACTGAGGGTGATACTTTTTCTGAATATCCAGTTCAGCCTGACGAAATGCGATTTCTCCATCAACCGCTTTTTCAATTTCGGCATCCGACATTTCGTCAAAATTCATTCGAGCGTTCACCAAGTTTTTGCGACGCTCCTTGCGAAGCTTTTCCAGTTCGCCCTGGTATTGATCATAAACAGGCCAGAAAGCTTTTGCCTCTTCCGGTGTCAGATCAAGCTGTTCAGTAAGGAATCCAATTTTCATGGTTTCCAGACGCTCCTTCCTTTCTTCCATGGATGCACCTCCTTGTCCACGTTGAGCAATAACGTTGGAGGCGAGCAAAATAAAGCTCAAGCTGACAATGTATAACAGATTGTTTTTCATAATTATATATCAATTAACGAAACGTCTAATTCATTCTCTATAAGGTAGTCTTCAACGACTTTTAATTCCTCCGAGGACTCGGTCAGTTGCTCAGAATAAGCCGCAGTTAAAAGGTCCTCGTCCAGGTCAAAGAGAAGATGCGATTCTTCTAGCTCCGCAACAGTAATAGGACTTTCGTCCGCCGAAATAGTCACGGTTACATCACCGGAGCGAAATAGGAAGAAAGTAATGGCCAACACGGCAGCGATAGAAAGCGCCAGGACAGGTCTTGTAAAAACAGGACTTTTCGGTGTGGAAGAAATACGGTTTTGAATAGCAATCGGAAGCTCTTCGAAATAACCTTCAGGTACAGCATAAGGCAGCGGACGAACTTTATCTTGCTCAGCAGGTAAAACGGCAGTTTTATCCGAAATACGCTTCGAAAAGTCCTCGAAATAATTCTCCGGAACCTTGAAGGAGTTTTCCTTCATGTTCGGATTGTTCAGAGGTGATTCGTATGTATCTTCCTTTTTCACGAGTTCTCTATAGACGAATATTGCAGCGTTTAGTTTAAGTGGAAAGAAGATATTTTTCGATTTTTTTGACCGCTATATGATAGGTGGCTTTTAATCCGCCAACAGACATATTTAATATTTCGGCCATTTCCTCGTATTTTTTTCCGTCAAAGTACTTCATATTGAAAACTACTCGTTGTCTTGGCGGTAACGTAAGAATGGCTTGTTGCAGTTTCAGTTGCATTTTTTCCCCGGTAAATAACGGATCATCGGCCAAACGATCGGATAGCGTCCGTTCCGCGTCGTGAAAAGGAATAATCGTAAATCGATTTTTTTTACGCAGGAAACTCAGGCACTCGTTGGTGGCGATTCTATACATCCAGGTATACAATTGCGATTCTTGCCTGAAGCTGGGTAACGCATTCCATACTTTTACGAAAATGTCTTGCAAAATATCATTGGCGTCGTCATGGTCAACAACGAGCTTTCGAACGTGCCAGTATAACCGTTGCTGGTATTTTTGAACGATCAGGTTGAATGCATAATGACGCGTCGCTTCCTGAGCGAATTTCTCTAAAAGTTCTGCGTCTTCAAATTCCTGCATTGGCATGTTGGCTTCAGCGGGAAAGGCGGCAGCATCTTCACGCCATCACCGCATTTTTACGGTGAATTGCTTTCTCGGCGGCGGCGATAATGTTCTCTGCTTCCAGTCCGTATTTTTTCATCAGTTGATCCGGTGTGCCACTTTCTCCGAAGGTGTCCTGCACTGCAACGAACTCCTGCGGAGCAGGAAAGTTGGCTACCAACGTGTGTGCTACTGCTTCACCTAATCCTCCCCACAATTGATGTTCTTCAGCCGTGACAACACAACCGGTCTTTCTGACGGAGCGTAAGACGGCCTCCTGATCCAAAGGTTTAATGGTGTGTATATTTATCACATCGGCGCTGATACCTCGTTCTTCCAGCTGTTCGCAGGCCTCCAGCGCTTTCCAAACCAGGTGTCCCGTAGCTATAATCGTCACATCACTTCCTTCGTTTAAATGAACTGCCTTGCCAATTTCAAAATGCTGATCGGCCGGCGTGAAATTGGGAACAACAGGTCGGCCAAAACGCAGGTAAACTGGCCCTTCGTAATCGGCTATTGCCATTGTAGCCGCTTTGGTCTGGTTGTAATCACACGGATTAATTACTACCATATTAGGCAGCATCCGCATCATCCCGATATCTTCAAGTATTTGGTGCGTAGCACCATCTTCTCCCAAAGTAATTCCCGCATGCGAGGCACAAATTTTCACATTTTTACCCGAGTAAGCCACCGACTGACGAATCTGATCGTACACGCGTCCGGTAGAGAAATTAGCGAAAGTTCCGGTGAAAGGAATCTTTCCGCCAATAGTAAGTCCGGCTGCAATGCCAATCATGTTCGCTTCGGCAATACCCACCTGAAAGAAACGTTGCGGAAATTCCTTTTCGAATGCGTCCATCTTCAGCGAGCCGGTGAGGTCGGCACAAAGTGCAACTACTGCCGGATTTTTTTTACCCAATTCGGATAATCCTGCTCCAAAGCCGGAACGGGTATCTTTCTTGTCGGTGAACGTAAATTTTTTCATAGTCGAAGTGTTGTGGTGGTTGTTTCAGTTAACGATAAGGACATCCGATTCGCCGGATATCACGCGGAATTCTTTTTCAATGGTATAGATGGACTCACGCGAATTTTTAGGACGGTAAACAACTTTGTAACTTCCGGGTTGGAGCGTGAATGTCTCGCGGGTTTGGTTTTCATCCAGATTACAAACCCAAGACAATGTCTCGGTTGACGTGGAATAGATACTTCCAAATCCAACACTATTGCTTACCAATGTAATTATCCCCGGACGAGGTAATTGTACCGTTGTTGTTTTACTCTGATCAATACTTACTGCCTGAATGTAGGTACGCGGAAGTGTAAGAACTTCCAGATCGTATTTGCCTGTCAGGTATTTTTCGGTAGCGTTGAGTGATTGCACATTCAAGGTGTTTAACTCATTTCGCAGGCGAACGATCGCCTGGGTTTTTCTTGCTTCTGTGGGACCGTCAAATTTAATATTGAGATACCCTTGCGGCGCATCGATTCCAATTGTAGTGTGCTTGCCGGGAGTTAAATTTATGCTGTCTTTACTGACCGGTGGAATGGTGTGTACAACAATTTTATAGGTTGGAAGTGGATCAATAACTAAAGTATCCGGATTTCCTTTTGAATTTAAGGTGTGGATGAAGTTGTATTTTGCCTCACCGGTAAAGCGGTCGTAAAACGTCATATTTACATTCGTCTCGGTAGGTTGAAGTTGTTCATCCAGCAAATTCACCTGTAACGT
>JBEGUX010000145.1:0-2856 GCA_041178685.1 Bacteroidota bacterium | reverse complement strand
TGGAGCTGGGATTTGGGTAACAACGTTACCAGCACAATTCAAAATCCTTCATTGTTGTATACCGCTTCTGGCAATTACAATGTTCGATTGATCGTAACGACTTCGGATGGTTGTAAAGATACAGTAGAGCAGGCCATTTCAATTTTTGCCGAGCCAACGGCTTCTTTCAGTTCAATTGATGTTTGTGAAGGTCTTCCTGTTCAGTTTACGAACTCTTCATCCATCGCAGATGCCACCCCGCTTACTTATTCTTGGGATCTAGGCGATAATTCAACATCCACCTCTCAAACTCTTTCGCATCAGTATGCAGCTTACGGCGCCTATCCGGTTACGTTGATCGTTCGCTCAGCAAATGGTTGTAACGATACCTTGACTCGCTTTGCGAACGTTTTTGCATTACCGGTTGCATCTTTTGCAACACAATATGCTTGTGCTGAAGAAATAGCATCATTCACCGATCAGTCCGCAATTCCATCCGGCACCATCAGCTCATGGAACTGGACGTTTGGCGATGGAGGAGTAGATGTGCAATCCAATCCACAGCACATTTACAACCTGCCGGGAGATTATCCGGTAAACCTTTTAGTTACAAGTGACCAAGGTTGTCAAGATGCAACGGATGGAGTAATTCGTATTGTTCCACTTCCGGTTGCTGATTTCGAAACAGAAGATGTTTGTTATGGATTTGAGTCTCCGTTGAATGATTTGTCGGTGGCTACAACCGGTTCTATCGTAAGTTATGTTTGGAATCTGGGAGATGGAACAACCTCCAGCGATCAAAATGTTACTCACATCTATCAGCGTCCGGGGTATTTTGATGTTTCATTGACAGTTACTACCGATAGTGGTTGTGTAATGACGGTGGTTCGTCCAAATGCATTAAATGTATTCCCGCCGCCTCCAATCAGTTTCTCTGACAATGCTTCTTCGGCTAGTGATATTTATCCAATAGTGAACTTCACGAATAACACCACCACGTTGGGAACTTATTCTTGGGATTTTGGTGATGGAAATGTTTCTAGTGATTACTCTCCAACTCATGAATACGCACAGGTTGGAGTTTATGAGGTGCAATTGATCGCAGTTGATTTGAATGGTTGTGTTGACACGCTGATGCGTAGAATTGAGATACGACCGACTTCGAACGTTTACATTCCCAACGCATTTTCGCCGAACGGTGATTTAAAGAATGATTTCTTCCAGGTGTTTTCATATAACGTTGCTTCAGTAACCGGACAAATTTTCGATCGCTGGGGATTACAAATCTATGAGTGGAAGGGAGTCAATGGCGGATGGGACGGTAGCATTGATGGTGCTCCTGTTCAATCGGACGTGTATGTTTATCGTGTCGTCACCACAGACGTTAACAACAAACGTGAAGTATTTGTAGGCCATGTGAGCCTCGTCCGTTAACAAACTCAATATTTTATTCAAAAAGCCGTTCCAAAAGGACGGCTTTTTGCTTGTTTTCTAATTATTTTGGCTGTTGTGTCAAATTTTCGGGTTAGCTAAACCTTAAGTGAGTAGTTGCGTAGAATTGTGGGTCTAATACCTTCTTTTTTCAAATTCCATGTCCGATTCCAAGAGTAAGCACGAACTCGTGCAAGAGATGATTAATAAGGTGGCCGATATCACCATTAAGTTGGGTATCGTTCACCAAACTACCGAAGATGTTTCGCTGGACGGTCGGCACATTACCATTAACGGTCAAAAACTACTTTATTTTGGTTCTTGCGGTTATCTGGGGCTCGAGCATGATTCGCGCTTGAAGTTGGGAGCAATTCGTGCCATTCAAAAATATGGAACGCAATTTTCCTCCTCGCGTGCTTACGTTTCATCTTCTTTTTACGCTGAAGCTGAAGATTTATTTGCTCAGCTCTTCGGTAAGCCATCGTTGTTGTTACAATCATTGACGGTAGGGCATATGACGGCCATTCCACTGTTGGTAGGTAATGACGATGCTATAATTCTTGACGCTCAGGTGCACGATAGCGTGCAAAATGCTGTTGCCCTTTTAAAATCTCGCGATATCCATGTGGAAGTAGTCCGGCATAATCGCGTGGATATGTTGGAGTCTCGTATAAAGTCGTTGAAGGATCGTTTCAAAAAGATCTGGTATATGGCTGACGGTGTTTATTCCATGAATGGTGATTTTGCTCCCGTAAAAGATCTTTATCGTTTGGCTGATCAATACGAACAGCTACATCTTTATTTGGACGATATTCATGGTATGAGCTGGGCCGGACCTCATGGTTCCGGTTATGTTCTCAGTCAGGGTAAATTCCACGATCGATTATATTTGACCACAGGTCTTACCAAGGCTTTTGGTTCGGCCGGTGGTTTGCTGGTCTTTCCCAATGAGGCTTCGTTCCGTCAAGTAAAAAATAACGGTCGATCCTTTATCTTTTCGATTCAAATGCCACCTATGATTCTGGGTGCAACTATTGAATCGGCGAAGATTCATCTGAGTAATGAGATATATGAGATGCAGCACGAATTGCAATCTAAGATCGAATTCTTCAACAATAAAGCCATCGATCTACAGCTCCCACTAATTCACGATAATCATTCTCCTATTCGCTTCATTGGAGTAGGTAAGCCTGAAACAGGATATAATATGGTTCGACGAATGATGAATCTTGGGTATTTCTTTAATCTTAGCGTGTTTCCAAGCGTGTCGTATAATAAGACGGGCCTACGTATTCCTGTGAATCGATTAAATTCTTATGAAGACATTGAAAATCTGCTCACTGAAATTTCAAGGCAGTTGCCGCTAGCATTGGCCGACTCCAATACGAGTATGGAAGAAATTCAAAAGTATTTTAGAAGAGTAGCATAAAAAAAAGGGGCGCAGGC
>JBEGUX010000144.1:0-9674 GCA_041178685.1 Bacteroidota bacterium | reverse complement strand
GAGTAACCTATTTTTTAGTGCTATTGTCGCTGACTATCACTGCGTTACATCGGGTAAAAAGCATCTTCAACGTGTTCGATCTTCGTATAATTCGCATTATGAACTACGATCACAATATCAAATCTTCCCTGCTCGAGTGAAGCACAACCTTTCAGGTAGGTATTGGCCAGCCGAATGATCTGCCGTTGCTTGGACAAGGGAACTAACTGAATTGGATCGGTTAAAAACGCGGATTCACGTGTCTTGACTTCTACAAAGACGATGAAATTTTTATTCCGGGCAATGATATCCAGTTCGCCTTGACCAATACGGTAATTACGCTGGAGAATAGCAAAACCTTTCCCGACAAGATATTCAGTTGCCAGCTCCTCTCCCTTCTTACCCAACGCCGTCTTTGCTGACGCAACTATTTCTGTCATGCGTGAAACGTTAACTCCATTTTATCACCAACATTCAACGTAACCTCGCGCCCTAGAATAATGGGATAGTTGTTTGGTAAATGTCCACCAGGAAAACCAAAGACCACCGGATAGTCGTATTCTGCCACAGCTTCACGAATGATTTCCTCCGCGGTTCGCCCGAATGGAATAGTGTTGTCTTTCATTTCGGTCATACCACCGACAATCAAGCCTTTGAGGTTACTCAACTTTCCATTTCGTTTTAAGTTCATCATCATTCGATCGAGGTGATATAGATATTCATCCAGATCTTCCAGAAAAAGGATCTTACCCGATGTATCAATATCCGAAGGAGAACCTAATAATGAATAAATCATCGAGAGATTGCCACCGGTCAACACTCCTTTGGATTTCCCTTTACGACTCAGTGCGCCAACCGTTCCTTTAGGCGTGTAGGTATAACGAAGACGTTGTCCAAACAGCGTATCTTTCATCACTTGCAGACAAGCAGCTGAAAGTTTTGGGAAATTGAGCGCCATAGGAGCATGAAGTGTCTCTATCCCAAGATGGCGATGTATGTGATTGTGCAAAACTGTCACGTCACTAAATCCAATGATCCATTTCGGATCTTTTGCAAAACGCTTCCAGTCGAGGCGGTCAACAATTCGAACGGTTCCGTAGCCTCCCCGTGCAAACAAAATAGCCTTTACTGTTTTACTATTTATTGCCTTTTGAAGATCGGCTGTACGATCCTCATCGGTTCCGGCAAATTGCCGATCGTCCTTGTAGAGATTTTTACCTGGCTGCACATTCAATCCCCATGATTTTAGCACGTCGATGGCCGGCTTCATCTCCATCCGGCTCACTTTACGGGCACTTGCCACAATAGCGACCGTATCGCCGGGCTTAAGAAAATTTGGTCGAATCATATTGTTACCTTTGCGTCGAATACCCTGAACGCTTCCTTCGAAAATTCAGGCTTCAAAATTCGCAGGAAGCAATAGATTTGACAACCATTAAATGAAACTAAACGGATGAGATTTGAACAATGGTGTTGCCACCAATAACGTTTGAACTGATTCTGTAAAGCCATATCCTTATGTCACGTTACCTCGTAACTGCCGCTTTACCATATGCCAACGGACCGGTTCATATCGGCCACCTGGCCGGAGCTTATCTTCCATCCGATATTTACGTTCGCTTTTTGAGGGCTAACGAAGAAGATGTTGTCTTCATTTGCGGATCAGACGAGCACGGAGTTCCCATCACGCTTCGCGCTAAAAAAGAAAATATTACGCCTCAGCAAGCCGTCGACAAGTACCACGAGATCATTAAAAGGAGCTTTGCCGATTTTGGCGTTTCTTTCGATATCTATCACCGTACCTCCGACAAATTGCATCATGAAACAGCCGCCGGTTTTTTCAAATCATTGTACGAAAAGGGGGAGTTTGTGGAAGATGAAAGCGAGCAATACTACGACGAAGAAGCCGGCATGTTTTTGGCAGATCGGTATATCACGGGAACTTGCCCCAACTGCAGCAATCCCGGCGCTTATGGCGATCAATGTGAAAAATGTGGAAAGAGCTTATCGCCTCGCGACCTGATCAATCCACATTCTCAACTAAGTGGCAAAGCACCTGTGTTACGAAAAACTAAACATTGGTACCTTCCACTCGACCGCTACCAAAGAGAGTGGCTGGAAAAATGGATAATCAGTCACAAAGAAGACTGGAAAGTAAACGTCTACGGACAGTGTAAATCGTGGCTCGATCAGGGACTACAGCCACGCGCGGTTACCCGCGATCTTGACTGGGGAGTTCCTGTTCCGCTGCCGGACTCACATGGCAAAGTACTCTACGTTTGGTTTGACGCACCGATCGGTTACATCTCAGCTACTAAGGCGCTCTTCGCACAACGAAAAGATCCAACCGGTTGGGAAAAATACTGGAAGAGCGAAGATACCCGTCTGGTTCATTTTATTGGGAAAGACAATATCGTTTTTCATTGCATCATATTCCCGGCGATGCTTAAAGCACACGGTGATTACATTTTGCCGACAAGTGTTCCATCGAACGAATTCCTCAATCTGGAAGGCGATAAAATTTCAACGTCAAGAAACTGGGCGGTATGGCTGCACGAATACCTGAACGATTTTCCGGGCAAAGAGGATGTACTGCGCTATGTACTTTGCGCCACTGCACCCGAAACAAAAGACAATGATTTCACCTGGAAGGATTTTCAGGCACGCAATAACAGCGAGCTTGTAGCTATTCTCGGTAATTTTGTTAATCGTACGTTGGTACTTACTCAAAAGTACTACAACGGAATAGTTCCTTCACGTGGTTCATTGCTTCCAATTGATGAAGCGTGTTTGTCAGCCATCAAAGCTGCTCCTTCAAAAATCGGCGAGAGCATACGCACCTTCAAATTCCGTGATGCACTTTTTGATCTCATCGATCTTTCACGAACAGGAAATAAATACCTGGCGGATACCGAACCGTGGAAGTTACACGCCACCGATCCGGAGCGTGTCGCCACTATTCTTGCAATTTCACTGGAACTCACAGCTCAACTTTGTGTGCTGATGGAACCATTTCTTCCTTTCACTGCAGCAAAGTTGCGCGAGATGTTGCAGATGAAATCTGTTAGCTGGAAAAGTGTAGGAACCGCTTCACTTTTGACTGCAGGTCATCAGCTGGGAACACCCGGACTTCTCTTCGAAAAGATCGAAGATGATGTTATTGAAAAACAGATTGCTAAACTGTCGGCTTCAAAAGCACAAAATGAGCTTGCTTCGAAAACGCTACCTGCACAAAAGGCAGCGACCGGCTTCGACGATTTCCAAAAGATGGATATCCGTATCGGAACTATTGTTGCAGCTGAGCGGGTTCCAAAGACCGACAAGTTATTGAAGCTCACCATTGATACGGGTATCGACCAACGCACGGTGGTATCGGGAATAGCAACGTATTATGAGCCCGAAAAAATCGTTGGGCAGCAGGTGACTTTACTCGCTAACCTTGAACCACGTAAAATCAAAGGAATCGAATCGCATGGAATGATCTTGATGGCTGAAAATCAGGCTGGTGAGTTGGCGTTTGTGTCGCCTGTTAAACCTATGGATAACGGGAGCACCGTTCGATAAGAAATCCAATACAACCCTACCTAATATGCTCAATTTGAAGCAAATTAAGGCTTTCTTTCACCAGAAAAGATTAGTTGGTTGGTAAACACTTAATTCGTATCTTTGCAGAGCAAAAATGATAGTTAAAGAGGGGACGGCAGTCCCCTTTTTTATTACCCCAAATGAACCTGCAGCAGCAAATACAAGCATTAGTTGAAGAGAAGATTGCCGGTACGGACAATTACCTGGTGGAAATTAAAGTTTCGCCTTCCAAAATCACCGTCATTCTGGACCATCCAAGAAGTCTTAGTCTGGATGTCTGCGTTGCAGTGAGCCGCTACCTGCACGAGCAGCTGGAAACAACTGAGGTGTTCGAAAAACACGAATTGGAAGTTTCTTCACCGGGCATGGAAGAGCCGCTGAAAGTACTGCCGCAATATCACAAACGGTTAAATCATCGTGTAAGCGTTCTTCTATTTGATGGCAACAAGCGAACAGGTATTCTCTTGTCGGCCGATACAAAAGGTATTTTGATCAATGAAGAATTCACCATCAAGGAAGGCAAGAAAAAAACCATCGGTCTTCGGGAAACTGCTATCCCTTATGATCAAATCAAAGAAACCCGAGTACTATTCTCTTTCGATAAAATAAATTCACCATTATGAAAAAGACAATCGCCCGTAACGAGCACACCGAACTGGTCGACGCGTTTTCAGAGTTCAAAGAACTTAAAAACATTGACCGTGCCAGTATGATGAGCATCCTGGAGGATGTGTTCAAGAACATGATCAAGAAGAAATACGGTTCAGCTGATAACTTCGACATCGTGATCAACACGGATAAAGGAGACCTTGAAGCTTTCCGCAATCGTTTGATTGTAGATGACGGACAAGTGGAAGATCCCAACACACAAATTGAATACTCTGAAGCGGTAAAAGTGGAGCCCGACTTTGAGGTAGGCGAAGAAGTTTCTGAAAAGATCCGCTTCTCTGATTTTGGTCGTCGCGCGGTACTTGCTGCTCGACAAAATTTGATGGCACGCGTTCAGGAATTGGAGAAAGAAGGCATCTTCCAGAAATATAAAAACCGTGTTGGTGAGATTATGACCGGCGAGGTGTACCAGGTTTGGAAGAAAGAAATGCTCATTATGGACGATGAAGGAAATGAGTTGATCCTGCCAAAGACAGAACAAATTCCTTCGGATTTCTTCAAAAAGGGCGATGCTGTTCGTGCTGTCGTATTGCGCGTAGAAATGCTCAACGGCACACCACGTATCATCTTGTCCCGTACTTCACCGTTGTTCCTGGAGAAACTTTTCGAACTGGAAGTTCCTGAAGTATTCGATGGATTAATTACTATCAAGAAGATTGTTCGTGAACCGGGTGAACGCGCCAAAGTTGCCGTAGAAAGTTATGATGATCGTATCGATCCGGTAGGAGCTTGTGTGGGTATGAAAGGATCCCGTATCCACGGTATCGTCCGTGAGCTGCGTAACGAAAACATTGACGTTATTAACTACACTACCAATACGATGCTGTTTATTTCCCGTGCGTTATCGCCGGCTAAGATTACCAGCATTAAACTCGATGATGACAAAAAACGCGCTGCTGTTTTCTTGAAACCTGATCAAGTCTCCCTTGCCATTGGTAAAGGTGGACATAACATCAAACTAGCCGGTAAGCTTTCCGGTTACGAGATTGATGTTTTCCGTGATTCTGATGAAGATACGGACGACGTGGATCTGGATGAATTCACTGACGAAATCGAACCGTGGATCATTGACGAATTGAAAAATATCGGCTGTGACACTGCGAAGAGCGTATTGGAGCTTCCTATTGAAGATCTGGTAAGCCGCACCGACCTTGAGGAGGAAACCATCAAGGAAGTGATCCGCATTCTGAAGGCAGAATTCGAATGAGACCGGTGATTACCTCCACGGCAAGGCTGATAACCAGCTGAGCCCGGGGCGCCCTGCGGGAGGGCGCCTCTGCAATCAACCTCCCGCACAACAATGACACATGACAGAAGAAAAAACAATACGTCTAAGTAAAGCGATCAAAGAATTCAATCTTTCGATGGACCACATTGTGGAGTTTCTATCGAAGAAAGGGATTTCTGTTGAAAGCAATCCCAACACCAAACTTCCGGGAGAGGCTTATGCGTTGTTGCAAAAAGAATTTCAGGGAGATAAAATCCTGAAAGAAGAAGCACAACAACTGACCCAGACCAAACTCAAGCGGGAGACACAAGTTGTTTTAGATGCCTCTACGACTAAAAAACCGTCATCCAAAAAAGATGAGGAATCGTCGGAGATTCTAATCAAGAATGTTACAGTCGCCGATTTCCTAGGCACCGAGAAGAAGAAAAAAACCGAGACCGCTGAGGTAACAGAAGAAAAGAAAGCAAAAACCACCAAAACTAAATCGGACGATGTTATTAAAGCAAAAGCCGAAAAAGTAGATGGTCCGAAGGTCCTTGGTAAAATTGAAATCGAAGGAGACGAGCCAAAGACGGAGAAGAAAAAAACTACAAAAAAGAAGAAAAGCGAAGAAGCTGAAGTTGAACCAACGGCAGCAACTACAACTACTGCTCCTGAAGTAATAGTATCCGGAACAGAGGCTGTTTCTACACCAATTGCTGAAACGACAGAAGAAAAGGTTACAGGTGATGAGACTAAAGAAGATGCTGAAGACAAATTCCATCGTGTTCAGATCGACAAACTCACCGGACCTACCGTTCTTGGAAAAATTGAATTACCACAAGAACGTAAGAAGCCCGTTGCATCTTCTACTACCGGTGTTGATAAAGGAGAGAAGAAGAAAAGAAAGCGCACAGAACGGAAAGGCGGTGGCCAACCGATTCCACAAGACAAGCGTGGCACAGCTGCGCCAGGTGCCCGTGGTGGCCGTAAAGAGGTTGCCTCCACTGATCAACGTGCAGAGCTAAGCGACAAAGAGATTCAGGAAAAGATTAAAGCCACACTGGCACGTTTGAGCGGCGCAGGCAAGTCGAAGTCTTCTAAAATGCGTAAGCAACGCCGCGAAGAGCGTGCTGAAGAACGTGAGCAGCAAGCGGCAGAAGAGTCGGGTAAAAAAGTAATTAAAGTAACGGAGTTTGTTACTGCGAACGAACTGGCAAAACTAATGGACGTTCCGGTTACGAATATTATTTCCACGTGTATGTCGTTGGGCATGTTCGTTTCCATCAACCAGCGACTTGACGCTGAAACACTTTCTGTAGTGGCTGAAGAATTTGGCTATACCGTAGAGTTCGTTTCCGCTGAAGTTCAGGATACCATTTTGCAGGAGGAAGACCGTGAGGAAGATATGATTTCCCGGTTCCCTATCGTTACCGTAATGGGTCACGTTGACCACGGTAAGACCAGCCTGCTCGACTATATCCGTAAAGCGAATGTTATCGCCGGTGAGGCGGGTGGAATTACCCAGCACATCGGTGCTTACAACGTAGAATTGGAGAATGGTAAACACATTACCTTCCTTGATACTCCCGGTCACGAAGCGTTTACTGCGATGCGTGCACGCGGTGCGAAGGTGACGGACGTTGCTATTATTGTTATTGCGGCTGACGACAGTGTGATGCCGCAAACAGTTGAGGCTATCAACCACGCGCAAGCTGCCGGTGTTCCAATGGTTTTTGCCATTAACAAAGTAGACAAACCGGAAGCACAACCAGAGCGCATCAAGGAACAACTGGCAAAGATGAATATTCTTGTAGAGGATTGGGGTGGAAAATACCAATGTCAGGAAATCTCTGCCAAAAAAGGTATGAATGTAGAACAGCTGTTAGAGAAAGTATTGCTGGAAGCAGAGATGCTTGATCTTAAAGCTAATCCTAAACGTCGTGCCAACGGAACAGTTATCGAATCATCCCTGGACAAAGGTCGCGGATATATTATGACCGTACTGGTACAAGGCGGAACACTCCGTGTAGGCGATGTATTGATTTCCGGTTGTTACAGTGGTCGTGTCAAAGCGCTCTTTAACGAACGAGGCTTCCGAATCAAAGAAGCCGGTCCTGCAATGCCTGCTCAGGTACTTGGAATGACCGGTGCTTCACAAGCGGGCGACTTGTTCAACGTAATGGAAGACGAACGCGAAGCTCGCGATATCGCCAACAAGCGTTTACAACTGCAGCGTGAACAAGGCATTCGTACTCGTAAGCACATCACACTGGATGAAATCGGTCGCCGTCTTGCTATAGGAAACTTCAAAGAATTGAATGTGATCGTAAAAGGTGACGTGGATGGATCTATCGAAGCGCTCGCCGATTCCTTGCTAAAGCTGTCTACCGGTGAGGTTCAGGTTAACATTATTCACAAGTCTGTAGGTCAGATCACGGAATCAGATGTACTTCTCGCTTCGGCATCGAATGCTATCATCATCGGATTCCAGGTTCGACCATCCGTCAATGCTCGTAAACTTGCCGAAACGGAAGAGATTGAAATCCGACTCTATTCTATAATCTACAAAGCCATTGAAGAACTCAAGCAGGCCATGGAAGGAATGCTTGCTCCAGAATTCCAGGAGAAAATCACCGGTAACATTGAAATCCGTGAGACCTTCAAGATCCCGAAAGTCGGTACGATTGCCGGTTGTATGGTTCTTGACGGTAAATTCAACCGTAACACTAAAGTACGCGTCGTTCGTGACGGTATCGTAGTCTTCTCCGGCGAGCTTGGCTCACTGAAACGCTTTAAAGATGATGTGAAAGAAGTAGCTACTGGTTACGAATGCGGATTGAGTATCCATAATTTCAATGATATCAGAACAGGCGATATCATCGAAGGCTATGAGCAAGTAGCGGTTAAACGTACACTGGCTTAACAGGACAATTCAAATTAAAAAGGCGACTAGGAAATTCCTCGTCGCCTTTTTTATGCCTACAACTGTAGGCGAAAAAGAATGATTTATTTAATTGGCGAAAGTTTAACCTCATCCGGAACAACAAAAGTTGTCGGGTAATCGCCCTGAATTTTTTTCATAAACTGTAACGCATCAAAACGATTGCGAAAATCACCAACACGAACTTTGTAATTAGGTTGCTGGTAGCTCAGATAAGCCGGACAATCAGGATACTTGGACATAAAATCCAATTTGGTTTCCGATGCTTTGGGACGGTTACCACCGAAATAAATTTGTACCCGATAACCTGGCAGTACAGGGTGCGACAAATTCTGCTTCTTCTGCTGATCAACCACCGCATCGAATCGGCTGTCCTTTTCAATGACCAACGTGCTGTCGGCATTTGAAGTGATGAGGCGCTGCTGTGCAGCGCAGGGTAGTATCAGGAGGGCGAATGCCAGAGATAGCATCGGTTTCATATCACAAATGTAGTAAGTACAGTTTTACAACGAACTTGGGGTAGAATTATTTTTATCGGCAGGTTGAAAACCCATGCCTTTCAAAGGTTGACAGCCTTACTAAAGCGGTACATTTGTCAGCATAAATCAGCGAATGGACGTCGAATCACTTCGTGAATATTGCCTTCAAAAACCTTTGGTAACGGAAGAATTCCCATTTGACGACGTCACACTGGTATTCAAAGTGTGCGGAAAAATGTTTTTACTGACCGGCTTGGACAACCCGGAATTCAGCTTCAATGTTAAATGTGACCCCGAGCTAGCCATCGAATTGCGTGAAAAACACACGTGCGTGCGGCCGGGCTATCACATGAATAAAGCCATGTGGAATACAGTTATTGTTGACGGCTCCGTTTCCGATAACCAATTAAAACGATGGATTGACCATTCTTATGAGGAGGTGATAAAAAGACTTCCAAAAAAAGAACAACTGCGCCTAAAAACCGTATAACCCACCAAGAACAACTGCGCCATGAAAAAGCTATTGAATTATTTCCTGCAAGGATTGCTTTTTGTTGTACCGATTGTAGCTACGGTATGGATACTTGTCAGGGCCATCATGTGGATCGACGGACTCTTACCTTTCAAAATCCCAATTACCGTTCCAGGTTTGGAGGAAATTGAAATTCCAGGCCTGGGGCTTCTCACCATTTTCCTTTTTATCGCATTGATGGGTTTTATTGGTTCGCGTTACATCCGTAATCCGCTATTCTCTTATTTGGAAACTATCATCGAAAAAGCACCACTGGCAAAACTGATTTATTCTTCCGTT
>JBEGUX010000143.1:0-2994 GCA_041178685.1 Bacteroidota bacterium | reverse complement strand
ATACGCCATGCTTAGGAGAAGCCATGGAACAGGCGATGGAGTAATCGTCCGGAAGTTCAAGCGTTACTGTGCAAGGTGCTGAAATTCGTTCTTTCAAATACATGCAACAATGAACAGGGTTGATGTAGACCAACTCTTCATCAATCCAACAAGATCCGGCATCGGGCTGAGCGCAATAATATTCGTAGACCACCTGAATACCGGTATGGCCTTCTAACTCTATCAACCAGGAATCTTTGGAAATTTTACGGTGCAACAATTGATCGCCGTCCGGCGAGAATACTTTAAACGAGCGGATATTCCGTGCAAAATTTCCCAGCTCATAACGGCCGGGGCGCCATGCCGGGAGAAAAAGTTCAGCCTGATGACCATTCAATTCATCTAGCGCCAGTTCAATGACGGCAAACCGGGAAACACGGTTAGGAAACGTAAATCGGTAGTGCATTTCAAATCACAATGATTGTATGCGAATTTCGGATTTTAGATTACTGTAAATGAAACTTTTGCCGCTAAGATGTGAACAAAACCAATCATTAAAATAGTCCCGAAAAATACCAATACTATGCTTATCTTCGCGACTCTGAATTCCAAAGCAACTGAATTATGAATTTCGATCTTATCGTTATCGGAAGTGGTCCAGGTGGTTATGTAGCTGCAATTCGTGCGGCTCAACTGGGCATGAAAACCGCAGTCATTGAGCGCTCAGAACTGGGCGGCGTATGTTTGAATTGGGGCTGTATTCCTACCAAAGCATTACTCAAAAGTGCGCAGGTTTATGAATACCTGATGCACGCGCAGGATTATGGCGTAAAAGCCACCGGTGTTGAAGCCGACTTCAGCGCTATGGTGACACGCAGTCGCGGTGTTGCCGATGCGATGAGCAAAGGTGTTCAATTTCTGATGAAAAAGAACAAAGTGGAAGTTATTGCAGGTAATGGAAAAGTTAAGCCTGGAAAAAAAGTAGAAGTTACCGCTGCCGACGGAACAGTTGCCACCTATGAAGCAAAGCACATTGTTATTGCAACAGGTGCTCGATCACGCGAATTGCCTAACTTAAAGCAAGATGGTAAAAAAGTAATCGGCTATCGTGAAGCGATGGTGATGGCCAACCAACCTAAATCATTAGTGGTGGTTGGTTCGGGAGCCATCGGTGTTGAGTTTGCGTATTTCTATAATTCCATTGGCACCAAAGTGACCATCGTGGAATATCTTCCTCATATTGTTCCACTGGAGGACGAAGATGTTTCTAAACAATTGGCTCGCTCTTTCAAAAAATCCGGTATAGAGATCATGACAGATTCTTCCGTAGAATCCGTAGATACCAGCGGAACAGGTTGCAAAGTAAATATCAAAACCAAAACAGGAAATACAACCATCGAATGCGATGTAGTTTTATCGGCTGTAGGAATCGCTGCCAATATTGAAAATCTTGGATTGGAAGATGCGGGCATTGCAACGGACAAAGGAAGAATTCTTGTCAATGAGTGGTACCAAACCAATATGCCCGGCTTTTATGCAATTGGCGATGTAATCAATACTCCTGCGCTTGCACACGTTGCATCACACGAGGCAATTACTTGCATTGAAAAAATCGCAGGTATGCATGTGGAGCCAATGAACTATAAGAACATTCCGGGATGTACGTATTGCCAGCCTGAAATTGCATCGGTGGGTTACACAGAGAAAGCAGCTAAAGAAGCTGGTTATGAAGTCAAAGTTGGTAAATTCCCGTTCAGCGCCAGTGGTAAAGCGAAAGCCGGAGGCAGCTTCGACGGTTTCGTGAAGGTGATCTTTGATGCTAAGTACGGTGAGTGGTTAGGTGCTCACATGATTGGCGCCAATGTCACGGAAATGATTGCAGAGGTGGTAACAGCACGCAAACTCGAAACTACCGGACATGAAATCATTAAGGCGGTTCATCCTCACCCAACGATGAGCGAAGCGATTATGGAAGCCGTTGCGGAAGCCTACGGCG
Organism: Bacteroidota bacterium; assembly: GCA_041178685.1. Lineage (GTDB taxonomy): Bacteria > Bacteroidota > Bacteroidia > AKYH767-A > 2013-40CM-41-45 > Pollutiaquabacter. The sequence goes on along the minus strand of JBEGUX010000143.1, from coordinate 1,019 downwards.
AGTGTATCCACCTGTAATCATAATAGAATTTTTAAAAAACGGATAACGGGAAACTGTTATCCGTTTTCTTATTTTTACAACCGAACATATTGCGTTCAAAAATATATTTTAACAACAATGAGCATCGACAGGAAAAAAATCTTGCAAAAAATAATGCGCGGATTAAAAGCTGTGGTGTTTACTTTAGGCGCAGTTTTTACTTTCATGCTCATACTGTCGTTCACTACACTACCCTTCTGGATGTATTTTGATTTAGGGACGCGTGGCGCTGACTATAAATTTACTGCTAAACAAATTATTGTACTTGGCGGTTCGGGCATGCCCTCCGAATCGAATCTGATTCGGTGTTACAAAGCCGCAGAGCTGGCTCGTCTTTGTCCTGACGCAAGTATTATAATTGCACTACCCAAAGACAGTACTGAAAAATTATATAATAGTGCTATTTACGGCATGAAGCGGGAACTAATTCTCCGAGGTATTGACTCCACACGCATTACACTTGAAACTACCGGTAGGAATACGCGGGCGCAAGCACTGGCAATTTCAACTCGACTACGTACAAATGAATCTACCGTAATCGTTACTTCTCCGGAGCACATGTATCGCTCTCTGGCAGTATTCAGAAAAGTCGGATTTACATCGCTAGGCGGCGAAGCTTCCTTTGAACGGGCGTTGGAAAGCAAACTAAATATTAAGCAAGATAAACTGGGCGGTCGTTCTATTCCACTCTCCGGTGCTGCCGAAGAGTTACAATTCCGCTACCAATTTTGGAACCACCTTAAATACCAAATCCTTTGCTACCGGGAATATATGGCCATTGCCTATTACCGGCTGAAGGATTGGATTTGATTACTTCAATTCCGGTAAGGTGTATTTTCTTCCTTGATTTTGCTGCTTCAGCCAGCCCATCAACGGACTGAAATAATCGAGCATAGCGCGTGCACTTAAATCTTCGCCTGTCTTTTCCTTGAGGAGTTTACGCCAATCTGCACTGCTTCCCGGACGCATAATTTCTCCAA
>JBEGUX010000142.1:0-8048 GCA_041178685.1 Bacteroidota bacterium | reverse complement strand
ATTCGTGAGATTCGCGCTCAAGGTGGAGACTTAATCGCGTTCTATTCCTACACCGGTGGATTGGTTGCCCCGGAGTCGAACGATAACCCCTGGGGATATAAGTTCTCCTGGAACCCACGCAATGTCATCCTGGCCGGACAAGGAACAGCTCGTTACATTGAAAATGGTAAATACAAGTATATTCCATACTCACGACTTTTCTCATCAGCAAAACCAGTACCAGTGGATGGTGTAGGTAGTTTTGACGGATATGCCAACCGCGATTCACTCGCATACCGCAAGATTTATGGCATCTCCAATATTCCCACTTTATTGCGCGGCACACTGCGTCAGTCGGGCTATTGTAGTGCGTGGCATGTATTTGTCCAGCTCGGACTCACTGACGATTCCTACAGCATTGAAAATAGTCAGGAGTTAACTTATGCTCAGTTGGTAGAAGCGTTGTTACCGTCATCACTAACCGTAAAATCGTTGCAGCAATCCGTTGCTCAACTGTGTGGTTTGTCGGAAAGTAGTGAAGAGATAAAAATGGTAGCCTGGACCGGAGTTTTTTCGGACGATAAAATAGGAATGCCAAACGCTTCTCCTGCGCAAATTCTACAAAAGTTACTCGAGGAAAAATGGAAGCTAAAGTCTACCGATAAAGATATGGTAGTGATGCAGCATCGGTTTGATTATATACTTAATGGAAAAAAATATTCCCGCTATTCTTCCCTGGTAGTAAAAGGCGAAGATGCTGCGCATACAGCTATGGCGAAGACAGTGGGATTGCCGGTTGCTATTGCTTCTTCTCGTTTACTGTTGGGAAAAATACAGGAGCGAGGAGTGCTGATTCCTATTTCAGAAGTGATTAGCCGTCAAATACTCAATGAACTCAAGGAGTATGGCATACATTTTCAAGACAAAACAGTACCGCTTACTTAAGTTGAATGTAATAGTCTTTGGTAAGCTCCACATACTGATTACTGAAAGTGTGATCATCGTCTTGTATCACGATCTCTTCCTCGTTCAGCAAACCAAAATGCTGATTGAATTCCATTAGCAGCCGTTTCTCAGGTTTGTCGGCAACTGTTTTTACTCTTGCGAGTCGATGGCAAAACAATCCGTGCGATTGAGCCAAATCCATGAACTCCATACCTTCTTTAAAAGGAAGAATGACACCAAACACACCATCATCCGTAAGTAATTTCTTTACGCCATCGATCAATTCAATGTATGGGAGCGTCTCGTTGTGACGAGCTGTGGACCTTGATTCTTCGGGAGGTTTCGAAGCGTGATGAAAGTAGGGTGGATTTGATGCTATTAATTCATAACGCTTTTCGCAATTCGAGGCGAAATTTTGAAATGATTCCTGGTGGATGTAAAGACGGTTAAACCAAGGTGATATTCGGAAATTCTCTTTCGCTTGTAAATAGGCGCCATTATCTATGTCAATAGCATCAATATCTGCACTTGAGCGTTGCGCCAGCATAAGCGCGATCAAGCCAGTTCCCGTCCCAATATCCAATATCCGGCTAGCTGATTCGGGTTGTAGCCATGAGCCCAGTAATACTGCGTCTGTACCAACTTTCATCGCACATTTGTCCTGATGCACGGTGAATTGCCGGAAACGAAATGTGTTTTCGCTCATACGTAAAGCTTAGTCACTGAAAAGGTACAAAATCAATCTTGAACGAGACAAGTACTACCTGTAAACGTCAATCAATCCTTCCGGCAAGGCTACAAAAACACGCTTCGACTGGGTGTCAATGCTTGTGACTATTGAATCGTTCAAAGGAAATAAAAGCTCATTTCCACGAAATTCACATTGGGCTATTAACTGCATCGGCAATTCTTCGATATTCAGGATGGGGCCAAGTGTTCCTTCTTTTACATCGATTGCCTCAAATCCTTTTAAGTTTTCGTAGGTCGGAGTGTCGTCGCTTTCCAATACAAGTGCGTCAAGATAGACTTCGATACCGTTCAATTTTTTTGCTGCATCTTCCTCGTTGAGGTCCTCCAGCTTCAAGATTAGATTTCCATTTTTAACTATTGAATTTTCCACCCGGAAAGGAACCGGTAGTCCTTCTAGTTTCAAAAAAATGTAATCCACATCACCAAAATCATCCGGGGAAATATCTTCAAGCCCAATAATCACTTCGCCTCTAAAGCCATAGGGCTTCACTACAAAGCCGACGTAAGTGAGTGTATTGATATCGATGGGTTCCATAAATGATCACTAAGGTAAAATAAAAAAAGCTGCGTTGTTGACGCAGCTTTTCTGGTATTGTTATTTTGAGCTTAAGCTTCAGCAGATGCTTCTCCTTCGGAAGTCTCGCCTTCAGCGGCAGGAGCTTCTTCAGCAGGAGGAGGCGTGTACTTGGCGCGGATTGCTTCCAATTTGGCTTCCTTCTTTTTAGCTTCTTCAGCATGACGTGCTTCAGCTGTTTTCTGAGCACTGGTCATCACACGCTTCTTCTTGTCGTCCACTTTAACGACTTTCTCTTGCAACCACTGCTGGAATTTTGCTTCCGCTTGATCTGCAGTTAAAGCACCCTTCTTTACACCTTTCAAAAGGTGGTTGTGGAAGAGTACTCCTTTGTACGACAAGATAGCACGACAAGTGTCTGTTGGCTGTGCTCCATTGTCCAACCACGTCAGCGCACGCTGGTGGTTGATGTTGATCGTAGCAGGATTCGTGTTGGGATTGTAGTCACCGATAACTTCGATGAACTTACCATTCCTCGGAGCACGGCTGTCGGCCACTACGATGTGGTAGTAAGCATTGTGCTTCTTACCGTGGCGACTCAATCTGATTTTTACTGGCATTGTGTTTAGGTATTAATGGTTCTTTTGACCTTTTCTATCGACCTAGACAGATCAGCATTCTCCGCATGCTGTTTTAAAAAGGAACGCAAAGGTACCTTTTTCGTCTGATTTTACCAAGTGCAATGCCCATTTTTGCTTAACCAACCAACGTTCAAAATGCGATTGGATTTGTTGATTAATAATCACCCGATTTTCCCTTTTCAGGACGATAAATCGGTACTTTTGATCAAAATAGTGCCGAATAAAGCTTTTTTGCTCTTTTTTCGGTCAAAAATGAAAGAGGATTGAAGCGGAAGCTGAACCGCTAACGAACGATGGAAAAGACGTATCTCGATGAGTTGAATGAGCCGCAACGTGCCGCGGTAACCCAAACGGAAGGACCGGTAATGATCATTGCAGGGGCTGGTTCCGGCAAAACGCGTGTATTAACCTATCGGATTGCTCACCTGATACGTACCGGTGTTGATCCGTTCAATATACTCGCGCTAACCTTCACCAACAAAGCTGCCAAGGAGATGCGTGGTCGTATCGAAACCGTAGTTGGTAAAGAAGCACGTAACCTTTGGATGGGAACATTCCATGCCGTCTTTGCTAAAATATTGCGCATAGAAGCAGAAAAATTAGGCTACCCAACCAACTTTACCATCTATGATACCGATGATGCCAAGAGCCTGATGAAGGATCTTCTGCGTGAAGAGGGTTTGGACGATAAGCTCTATAAACCGGATGTAGTCCTGAACCGGATTTCTGCAGCAAAGAACAATTTGTACTCCTGGCAAGAATACCAGGCCAACGTTAGTTTTGTGAGTGATGACATCGCATCCGGTCGTCCTAAGATTGGTTTGCTCTTCGAGAAATATGTCAAACGTTGCTTCAAAGCATCAGGCATGGATTTCGATGATTTGCTGTATAACATGCATGTCTTACTGTCGAAATTTCCGGAAGTCCTGCATAAGTACCAACATAAATTCAAGTACATCTTGGTAGATGAGTTTCAGGATACCAACTATGCCCAGTACAGCATCTTGAAAAAATTGGCTGCCGCCTTCGAGAATATCTGTGTAGTAGGAGACGACGCTCAATCCATCTACGCTTTTCGTGGTGCCAACATTCAAAATATTCTCTCCTTTGAACGCGACTATCCCGATCTGAATGTTTTTAAGCTGGAACAGAATTACCGCTCTACTCAAAATATCGTTAATGCGGCCAACAGTGTAATCGAGAAGAATCAAAAGCAAATTAAGAAACAAGTCTGGACCTCTAACGGCCAGGGTGAGAAGATTCAGCTGCTGCGTGCGTTAAGCGATAATGAAGAAGGATTGATGGTGGCTAACGCTATATTCGAAACCAAAGTCAATAAACAATGGCACAACCGGGATTTCGCAATTCTCTATCGTACGAATGCGCAATCTCGTTCGATGGAGGAAGCGCTACGTAAACTCAATATTTCCTACCGTATTTACGGCGGACTATCCTTCTATAAGCGCAAAGAAATTAAAGATATCCTGGCTTATTTCCGGTTGGTAATAAATCCACACGATGAGGAAGCGCTCAAGCGAATCATCAACGTGCCGGTAAGGGGAATTGGAAAAACTACCATTGATAAATTGGTAGTGACCGCCGCAGAACGTGAAGTCTCAATATGGAATTTGCTTGAAGATTCAGCATCAAATCCTGCAGGATTTAACAGCGGAACGCTTAACCGTCTGAATGAGTTTGTAACATTGATAAGAAGTTTCCAGGTTAAACTCAAAACTGCTGATGCATGGGAATTAGCGAGTCATATAGCTTCCTCTACCGGATTGCTCCGTGAGCTGTACGAGGACAAGACTCCGGAGGGATTAAGTCGATATGAAAACGTACAGGAATTGTTGAACGGTATTCGCGAGTTCACAGAGACCGGTCGGAGTATTACACCTCCTGGCGACGAGGATGCCAATCAGGATCCGGATAAGGTGCGAACGCTAGAGTTGTTCATGCAGGACATTGCACTGCTTACCGATGCTGATGATGAGGAAGAAAAAAACGACGACGTTGTTTCACTCATGACCATCCACGCAGCGAAAGGACTTGAGTTTCGTGCTGTGCATGTAGTTGGACTAGAGGAGAATTTATTTCCATCACAGATGTCGCTGGATTCGCGGGAGGATTTAGAAGAGGAGCGACGATTATTTTATGTTGCTATCACACGAGCAGAGTCTAAACTTACCATCTCCTACGCCAACAGCCGCTACCGCTGGGGCAATTTGATCAGCTGTGAACCCAGTCGCTTTTTGGAAGAAATTGCACCGGAATTCATTGAAGAAGTAGGACCTCGTCATGTCCGCAAAGCTCTGCCTTTTGAAGATGATCGTTGGGATCAACGTCCGATGCATCGTTCTCCTCGAGGCACGACAACAACCCAACCCAAAGTTAATGTAGCCCCGAAACCGGCGAATACGAAGCTTAAAAAGATAAACTCCTCCGAGGTTCGCAACTTCGTTAGTAGCGACAGTTCCGAAATTCAGTCAGGTATGGAAGTCATTCACGAGCGGTTTGGCCGCGGAAAAGTCCTTTTGGTGGAAGGCAAATCTCCTGACCTAAAGGCGACGGTTTTCTTTCCAGGTGCTGGCAACAAGCAATTGCTGCTAAAATTCGCCAAATTGCAAGTAGTTGCAAGCTGATTTTTTCTTAGCTATATTTGTGTCATACCGTAACGAATTGAATTAATTTTTCTTTTCGTGCTTCCAAACACTTTACTAATGTCCAAATCGCCTCGGTTCGAACCGTCCGTCGAAAATGTAGAATACAATACGCAGCGCCAGCACCTGGTAATTGCTGAATATGGCAGAAATGTTCACAAGATGGTGCAACAGCTACTTTCGGTGGAAGACCGCGAAATGCGCACACGTCTGGCCAATACGGTGGTTAACGTAATGGCATATCTCAACCCAACTGTCCGGGAGACCAGCGATTACAAACACAAACTTTGGGATCATTTACATATCATTGCTGATTTCAAATTGGACGTGGAATCGCCCTATCCTCTTCCTTCCAATACCTCCACGCGCCTTACGCCTGCACGTGTTCCATATCCCAAAAACAAAATACATTATAAGTATTACGGTAAGACGCTGGAAGACATGATCCGACAGCTTTCTGATTTAGAGGAGGGGCCTAAAAAAGAGCAATTCGCTCGTAACCTGGCCAATTATATGAAGATGTCTTACCTGACATGGAACAAGGATACGGTTGACGATACTACTATTATCGCCCACCTTGAAGAATTGTCCGGTAATAAGCTGCGTATGGCAGAATCTGCCCGCTTAAATCATACCAATGAAATGCTGGCACTTAGCAAAGAAAAGATGCGCGAGAACAGCACAAAAGTGCAGAAGAACTCTAAGCGTAATAATAAGAAGCGCCGCAAGTAGCTGCCGTTTTCAGCTGATGTTAGAGTGTGCGTGTTAAAAACTTTTATCGTTTTCGGCAGTTCATTTCCATTCTCACATTTACTTCGTAGGCACATATATTAGTGCTTAATTCCGCTTGAAATGGGAAACAGTTTTGAAGTAATCGGAGGTACAGAGCTCAGCGGAGAAATCGTACCGCAAGGAGCAAAAAACGAGGCGCTCCAAATTTTATGTGCCACTTTGTTGACACCGGAGAAAGTTGTTATCCGTAATATTCCGGATATCCGTGACGTCAACAAACTGATTGAATTGCTGCAGCACCTCGGTGTTCGTGTGGAACAAACCGGTGTGCTAAAAGGCGAATTCACCTTCGAAGCTAAAGACATTAATCTTGACTATCTCGAAACTCCTGATTTTAAAAAACAGGCAGCTGCACTTCGTGGTTCGATTATGATCGTAGGGCCGTTACTCGCTCGTTACGGTTACGCTAAAATTCCTAAACCTGGTGGCGATAAAATTGGCCGCCGTCGATTAGATACCCACTTCATCGGCTTTCAGTCGCTGGGAGCTCAATTCAACTACTCTGAAAACGATAGCTTTTATACCTGTACTGCTAAAAAGCTTAAGGGCGCTTACATGTTGCTTGATGAAGCATCTGTAACCGGAACTGCAAACATCGTAATGGCAGCTGTACTTGCTGAAGGAACGACTACTATATACAACGCTGCGTGTGAACCTTACGTTCAGCAGTTGTGCAAAATGCTTAACCGGATGGGAGCCAAGATTTCAGGAATTGGCTCCAACATGCTGACCATTGAGGGTGTTACCTCGCTAAAAGGTACGGAGCACAAAATGCTTCCCGATATGATTGAGATCGGTTCTTTCATTGGTTTGGCGGCTATGACAAAGTCGGAGCTCACGATCAAAGACGTTAGTTACGATAATCTCGGACAGATACCGGATGTATTTCGCCGGTTGGGAATTCAATTGGAACTTCGCGGCGATGATTTGTATATACCACGTCAGGAGAATTACGAAATCGATACCTTCATCGACGGTTCCATTCTAACCGTAGCCGACCAGATATGGCCAGGCTTTACGCCCGATCTTTTAAGTGTTATTTTGGTGACAGCCACGCAGGCAGCTGGTACTGTTCTTATACATCAAAAGATGTTTGAGAGCCGTTTATTCTTCGTCGATAAGTTGATTGATATGGGAGCGCAGATTATTTTGTGTGATCCGCACCGCGCTACCGTTATCGGATTGAACCGCCGCCAACCATTGCGTGCCATTCAAATGACATCGCCGGATATCCGTGCCGGTGTCGCACTCTTGATCGCAGCAATGTCCGCCAAGGGAACTTCAGTCATCCATAATATTGAGCAGATCGATCGCGGATACCAGCGTATTGATGAGCGCTTAAATGCACTCGGTGCTCAAATTAGACGTGTTTGATCATTAATTTGCAAGAATTATCAGATCTATAGTTCTTTAAATTCCGGAATTTCACTACTTTTGAAATAATGGCAAGAACTTTGCAGTCTCGCCAGAAACAAAAAAACTTATTATGAAACGTCTTCTTTCCCTAGCCGTCGCGCTGATTCTTTCCGGTTCGGCTTTCTCACAAGCACTTCCCAAAGGAACTGCTGTCGGTAATCTGGCTCCCGAAATCAACCTTCCTTCACCGGATGGTAAAATGATTCCATTGTCCTCCTTGCGCGGTAAAATGGTGCTCATCGATTTCTGGGCTTCATGGTGCGGTCCGTGCAGAATGGAAAACCCAAATGTTGTAAAGGCTTACAACAAATATAAAGACCAAACTTTCAAAGGTGGAAAAGGATTTACCAT
>JBEGUX010000141.1:0-3764 GCA_041178685.1 Bacteroidota bacterium | reverse complement strand
AATAGATGAAATGCGGATCGGTTGATTTTGGCGGTTGTATACGATAAAGACTTCTGTTGCACTTCCTACTGTAGTAAATACAGTGTCGAACATGACGGTGTCTGTAGAAAACTCCAGTTTGGCAGATGGATCATCGGTAAAATCTTCTTTTTTACAAGAAAACAGTCCGACGGAATTTATCAGCAAGAGCAGAAGTAGGTAAGTAAGGCTAATTCTTTGCACGGGGTAAAGATAGGTATTCCAATGAAAAAGGAGCTGCAGTAACTGCAACTCCTTAGGTCATTTACTAACGAAACATTCGGCCAATTATTGTTGTGGCGGAGCAGTCTCGTTGAACATCTTCATCTTTTTCTGTAAGAGTGCCATCTCGTCTTTTGCTCGTTGCAAGTTCGATTCAACTTCCTTTAAGAGTCCTTCCATGTTTTTGGAAGAACGGAAGAAGCCCAGATTGTTTTCGTATTGATTAATCGTGTGCTGTAGTTTAGAGATTTTCTCTTTAATGAAATTCTTTTCACGACTCATCATTTTGCCTGCATCACCCGACTGAGACAATAATTCAACATTGCTGCGGAATTTAGCAAGGTGCATTTCGGAAGCTTCGAGTTTCATGGAATCGTATTTACTATCCATGACCTTTTTGAATTTTTCCCAAATACGTTGCTTGTCTTTGAATGGAACGTGCTCGATGGTTTTCCATTCGTTGGAAAAGTCGCGGAGTGTTTGCAGGTCTTCTGTTGAATTTCCGGATGGTTGGAAAGCTTCCAATCTAACTATTAACTCCTCTTTCTTCTTCAGGTTGGAGATTTGATCGGCATCGCGTTCGTTGTAAAACTCTCTTTTAGCGTTAAAGAATTTATCACAGGCGTCGCGGAATTTCTTCCACAGTTTATTTTCCTCCCACGATTCAACTTTACCGGCTGTTTTCCACGCTTGCTGTAATTCAATGACGGCCTTCGTAGTATCTTCCCATGATTCAGGAGTGGAAGCGGCGATCTCTTCCGCCTTTTGAATCAAAGCTGACTTTTTATCCTTTGCTACTTTGTTTTCCTTTTTTAGATCGCCGAAGAATTCTCTTTTCTGCTTGTAGAAATCATTCATACAGCCACGAAATTCTTCCCACACTTTTTCGTTGGCATCTTTTGGACCAAATCCGATTTTTTTCCACTCGTCCATTAAACGAGTGAGCGTTTCGGTCATGGTCTGCCATTGTTTTGGGGTATCGAATTTTTCAGCAGCAATACCTTTTGCGCGTTCCAACAATCCCTTTTTAAGTTCAAGGTTTTTAGCTTCTTCAACCTGTTGAATCTGATAATGATCACGGATTTTTTGAATCACTTGACCAATCAAATCGCGATAGCGTGTACGTAATGTATCAACAGTATCAGCAGGAGTAGGGCCGCATTCCGACCATTCCATTCGGTAGAGGTTCATCATCCGCTCTACACCTTTTATAGAATCCATAGGCAATAAGGATTCTATTTTCGTCAAAAGCTGTTCGCGTATCTCCAGGTTGCGTTTAAAATCGAGGTCACGCAAGTCCTTGCTCAACTTCATATTGTAATAGAAGTTGTGAACGTGTCGGTGGTACGCGCTCTGAATATCTTTGTAATCTTTTACAGGAACATTGCCCAGCTCTTTCCACTTGTTTTGAATATCGCGGAAGGAATTAAAGGCTTTTCCAATATTGGTTTCCTCGTTGACCAGTTTTTCAAGTTGGTCAACAAGTTCTTGCTTTTCTTTAAGTTTGGTTTTAATCTCGTCCGCACGGAGCTTTCGGAATTTTGATTGCCGGTCGTCGAGGATGTGCAGCAATTCGTTGAATCGCGTGTCGTTGGGGTCTTTCCACGGTTCAAAATCGTCGGGAGTTCCACCTTCTTCCAGGTGTTTTTGCAACTGCTCCTGCCGGAGGTGATCGGCGATCCGCAAGTAATCGTTTTTGAGATCATTTGCTTTGGCGAAGATATCGTCGGAAACTTCCTCCTTACTTAGTTCTTCAAGTCCTTTAATGACATCTTCTTTCGTCAAGTTGTTGTTGCTCATACAGCTGATTTTTGAGGTAGAAAAAGTGACATCTTATGATGCCATTTAATCCGCCGGGATAAGGTTAATTTCCCGGTAGTAGTTCATTAATTGGTTGAATTATCGGAAAATATGGGGGTAATTGTTCGTTTTTTGAGGTTTTGAGCTAATTTTCCACTAAAATAAGTCCGAAATTTACAAAAGTCAAGTCGAATTGATTTGCAGTTTTTAAATAAAAATGTATTTTTGCACTCCCAAATGCAGTAAATTTTATGAAAAAAGACATCCACCCACAGAGTTATAGAATGGTCGTTTTCAAGGATATGTCCTGTGATTATTCCTTTTTAACCCGCTCCGCTGCGGAAACTAAAGATACCATCAAGTGGACCGATGGCAACGAATATCCGCTGGTAAAGCTGGAGATCAGTCATATGTCGCATCCTTATTACACCGGTAAGATGAAGCTTATCGATACCGCTGGTCGTGTCGATAAATTCCGCACGCGCTACGCTAAAAAGCAAGCTCCATCCGGTAAGTAATCAACGAAATAATTCCACTAAAAGGCTGTCTCCAACGACAGCCTTTTCTTTTTGCTTTAATTCAAGTTTATTTTAAATAAAATGACTTTTTTGACAGTCATTTTATTTTGCATTGGTTACTTTTGATGTACGGAAAACAATCCGCCTTGTATTATGAATATTATTTTTTTTGACGATTCATCCAGAACATCCTTGTTGCCGCTGACGTTTACGCGTCCGGTTGCAGCACTGCGCATCGGTATACTGACCATTGCTGAAAAATGGCAGCATCACCTCAAAGGACATCAGTATTCATGGATCACCCAGGAATATTTGCGTGTTAAATTTCCTATGAATGCCGGTGACGATAATCTGCTTATTAACGGTGCAATCCTTCCTAATCCAAAACTGGTGGAAGAATTGCAGCAACTTCCATTGGATTCGAAATTGGTTAGTGCAGGTTTAACGGTTGCTTACCGTATCACTAGCGAGAAATTGCAACAGCTGACTTCGGTAGAAAATCTCGACGTAGAAAAGTCGTTGAGCTCCACGGCGGCTATCAAGCGTGTCGTGAACCACTGGGATATATTTGCCATGAATGATAGTGCGCTCCGCGAGGATTTTGAGCTGTTGACCAGTGGAAGATCTTCTCAACCTATTTCAGCTACTAACCAGGTGATAGGAAGTGAGAATATTTTCATTGAAAAAGGAGCTATAGTGGAATGTGCTGTACTTAATGCTTCCACAGGACCAATTTATATTGCTGCTGGTGCAGAAGTGATGGAAGGATGTTTGGTTCGTGGACCATTTGCATTGGGCGAGCACTCGCAATTAAAAATGGGTGCGAAGATATATGGTGCAACCACCATCGGTCCGTATTGCAAAGTTGGTGGCGAAGTCAATAATTCCGTCTTCTTCGGATACTCTAATAAAGCACACGATGGTTTTTTAGGGAATTCTGTTATTGGCGAGTGGTGTAATTTAGGAGCAGACAGCAACAATTCAAATCTGAAGAATAATTATTCCAATGTAAAGGTTTGGAACTATAGCGAAGAAGCTTTTGTGAACACCGGATTGCAATTTTGCGGATTGACAATGGGTGATCATTCCAAGTGCAGTATCAATACTATGTTTAATACCGGTACTGTTGTTGGCGTCAGTTCCAATGTTTTTGGAACAGGATTTCCGCCGAAATTCATTCCGTCATTCTCTTGGGGAGGTTCGGAA
>JBEGUX010000140.1:0-8464 GCA_041178685.1 Bacteroidota bacterium | reverse complement strand
GTAATTACTCAAGGCATCTTCAAAATATCGGATAGCACGTGCATCTTGTGTGCTATATTTTTTTTGGCCAAAAGCGGCAGTTGCCACGAGTAAAAGCAATACGATCAAACCCTGAGACTTGAGATAGCGCATAGTAAATTATATTACTGAATCCGGTATCAAATATAAGGCCAGAAAAAAGGGATGATAAAGGACGAAAACTAACTTTCAAACAAACCAATCATGGAATATTCATGATTTTATGCGTCTGCAAGGAAATTGTCCAGTTGGGATTACGCCTAACGTATTCTATGATAGGTGTAATCACTTTCTGAAAAACGGAAAATTCAGGCTGCAGGAAAAGCCGACAATCTGATCGAACTGTCGCAGATTGCTCCTCCGCCCAAACAAAATCATGGTTATTAAAAACAATTACTTTCAATTCATCCGCTTTAGAATACGACTCTTGTAATGGAACCTTGAATTTCTTTGGTGAGAGACAGATCCAGTCCCACGAACCGGTAATGGGATGAGCACCGGAAGTTTCCAGATAACACGCAACACCTGAAGCGTGCAGAGCGTCAGTGATCGGCTGAAGGTCGTACATGCATGGCTCTCCACCTGTAACTACTGCACGTACAGCACCGGAGTCTTTTACATATTGCACCATTTGTTCTACCGAAACTTGCGTGTGAAGAGCAGCATCCCACGACTCTTTCACATCGCACCATACGCAACCAACATCGCAACCGCCCAATCGAAGGAAGTAGGCAGATTGTCCGGTATTCGCACCTTCACCCTGCACGGTGTAAAAATGCTCCATCAGCGGATACGTAAGCTGCATAGAAAATCAATTATTGAACTTCACCTCGCCTTTTGCGGCGCGTAACGTGTTTTTCAAAAGTCCGATGATGGTCATGAGTCCTACTCCACCGGGAACAGGCGAAATATAGCTGCATTTGGGTGCGACACTGTTAAAATCTACATCGCCGGTAATCCGGTAGCCTGATTTTGTGGAAGGGTCCTCCACACGAATGATACCTACATCAATCACTACCGCACCTTCTTTCACCATATCAGAAGTAACAAATCCAGGCTTTCCGATGGCAGCGATTAATATATCAGCTGTACGAGCGATCGCAGGCAAATCGGTGGAACGGCTATGACATAACGTTACTGTAGCATTTCCCGGATTTGCATTGCGAGCCATCAGAATACTCATCGGCATTCCAACGATATTACTACGACCAATAACCACACAGTGTTTTCCTTGAGTATTTATTCCTGCATATTCGAGCATTAATAAAATACCATAAGGTGTGGCAGGAAGGTAACACGGAAGATTTTGAACCATCCGTCCCTGATTCAACGGGTGGAAACCGTCAACATCCTTTTCCGGAAGAATAGTTTCGGTAACACGTTGCACATTTATATGCTTTGGTAAAGGCAATTGAACCAATAGTCCATCAATTGCAGCATCGTTATTAATGCGATGAATATGATCCAGTAATTCCTGTTCGCTGACAGTTTCCGGCAAGCGAATCAACGAGGATTCAAAACCGACTTCTTTACAGTTTTTAATCTTGGACGCTACATATGTTTCTGAAGCGCCGTTATTTCCTACCAAAATTGCACAGAGGTGCGGTGCACGTTTACCGGTAGCTACCAGCTGTTCAACATCGTGCGCAATTTTCTTCCGCAAATCGGCTGAAATGGTTTTGCCATCCAGCAATTGGTAGGTTGACGTTGTTTCCATGTATTATCGGCGCATTCCGGGCATATTGCGCATCATTCGCGCAGCCTGATCTTTATTGGTCATCATCTTCATCATCTTGCGCATATCTTCAAACTGTTTGAGTAGTTTGTTGACATCCTGAATGGTAGTTCCGCTACCGCGAGCGATGCGGTTACGGCGACTGCCGGTGAGGAGAGCCGGATTCTGACGTTCGTCTTTTGTCATCGACTGGATGATTGCTTCAATCTGCTTGAAAGAATCGTTACTGATATCCACATCGCGAATCGCTTTGCCTACTCCCGGAATCATTCCCAACAAGTCCTTCATATTACCCATCTTCTTAATCTGCTGAAGCTGCGCATAGAAATCTTCCAGGTTGAATTGATTCTTCGCAATTTTCTTTTGGAGACGAGCGGCCTCCGCTTCATCAAACTGCTCCTGAGCTCGTTCTACCAAAGACACGATATCACCCATTCCCAGGATACGATCAGCCATACGTTCCGGATAGAAAATATCCAGCGCATCCAGCTTCTCACCTGTTCCTACGAATTTTATCGGCTTACTAACAACAGATTTAATGGAAAGTGCGGCACCTCCGCGTGTATCGCCATCGAGCTTTGTCAGTACAACACCGTTAAAATCCAATCGATCGTTGAACGCTTTGGCTGTATTAACTGCATCCTGTCCGGTCATTGAATCGACAACGAACAAGATTTCATTCGGGTTAATCGCATTCTTGATGGCTTCAATTTCATCCATCATCTGCTCATCTACAGCCAATCGTCCGGCGGTATCGATGATGACAACGTTGCGATTGTTTTGACGGGCAAACTCGATACCTTTTTTAGCGATATCTACAGGATTGGTGTTTCCAACTTCTGCGAATACAGGAACATTGATTTGTTCACCCAATACTTTCAACTGATCAACAGCGGCAGGACGATACACGTCGCACGCTACCAGCAACGGATGCTTTTGCTTTTTTGATTTTAAGAAATTAGCCAGCTTACCGGAGAGGGTTGTTTTACCGGAACCTTGCAAACCGGACATCAAGATGACGGTTGGGTTGCCGCTCAAGTCAACCTCCACCTTTTCGCCACCCATCAGCTCTTTCAACTCATCGTGTGCAATTTTGATGAGTAACTGTCCGGGAGAAACCGCCGTCAGTACATTTTGTCCAAGAGCTTTTTCCTTTACCGTATCGGTAAATTGCTTAGCAACCTTATAGTTAAAGTCAGCATCCAGAAGCGCTTTACGCACTTCTTTCAGCGTTTCCGCTACGTTAATCTCGGTTACTTTTCCTTCTCCTTTTAGAACCTTAAAGGCTCTTTCCAGTTTATCACTTAAACTCTCAAACATAGCTGTATTTAACTAATTGATATCTAGGCGGTAATAAAATACTACCGCAAATTTACTAAATATTGGCAAAGGAAATCAGACTTCTATACGGAGTCCGTCGTAGGCGCACCGAACATTAGGTGGCAAAAGTTTTTCGATATCTGAGGTTTTACCCAATTGATGGCTGATATGCGTCAAATAGGCGTTCTCCGGACGGTATTTTTCTATTAGTTCAAGCGCCTCATCGAGTGTAAAATGAGAGACGTGCTTTTCCTTCCGAAGAGCATTGATGACCAATGTACGGGCACCGTAAATGTGCTTTTCGGCTGCTTCAGGAATGAAGTTGGCATCGGTGATGTAGCAAAAATCACCGATCCTGAATCCGAGTACCGGTAAATTGAGGTGTAGTACTTCAAACGGAATAAACTCCAATTCACCGACCATAAAAGGAACGGAATGAATTTGGTGCAATTGCAGTCGCGGTATTCCCGGATAAGTTTCGTTGGTAAAGATGTAGGCGAACTCCCGGCGCAGCGCTTCCTGGACACGATCGGAAGCATAAACATCCATTGCATTTCCGGAGAAGTAGTTGAATGCTCTAACGTCATCCAGTCCGGCCGTATGGTCTTTGTGCTCGTGCGTAAACACAACCGCGTTCAGGGTTTTCACCTCTTCACGCAGCATTTGCTGGCGAAAATCAGGCCCGGTATCGATAACGACATTGGTGTTATCGGATGAAATAAGAATGGAAGTTCGAAGGCGTTTATCGCGCGGATCGGAAGAAGTACAAACGGGGCAATCGCAAGCTATTAAAGGAACTCCCTGGGACGTTCCGGTGCCGAGGAAGGTAACTTGCATATCAGATCAGGCTGTTTTTTCGGTGGATGCTTCTGCAGCGATTTCTATCGTTTCTGCTATTGGCTCTGAACCAGATTCATTAGACTGAAGAACCGTATGACGAACTTCATGCAGTATTTTAAGATAACGTTCATCCATCAGCGATTCATCCAGCTCCAAGGCACGAATAGCCTCCATCAAAAAGGTCACTTTGGTTTCGACCGGAGAGAATTTATTGACGATAATAAGTTTAGACTGTTCAACAATGCAGCTTCCCGACTTAAAATTGCCTTTTTCGGTGCGCACTTTGTATCCACCCAGCAGGAGCAATTCCTCCAGTTTATCAAACGTAGATTGAGATAATTTCAGCATACTTTGGCAAATATACCCAATCCAACCACCGTTTCAACGCCCAAAAACGACGTGTTTTTCACAAATCGCGATTAAATACTATCTTTGCACTCCCAATTTAGGGGATAAAACGTTAGAATCGTGATTGTTGCCGTTCCCAAAGAAACTAAAGAGTTTGAACGCCGTGTGGCTTTGACCCCGGAAGTCGCTCAACAGCTGGTAAAAGCCGGCTATTCCGTGCACATTGAAAAGGAAGCCGGTCTCACCGCCTACTTTTCCGACGACCAATACCGTCAGGCCGGAGCAGAAATTATTGACAGTCGCAGCAATTTATTATCTGCTGCCGACGTTGTACTAAAAGTCAACGCGCCTTCTGTGGAAGAAGTTGGGCAGCTCAAAAAAGGAGCAGCATTGATTTCGTTCATGTATGCCGCTACTAATCCACAATTGGTGGAGGCCTGCGAGCGTCAGGGCGTTACCGCATTCTCAGTGGATGCCATTCCACGTATTTCACGTGCCCAAAAGATGGATGCACTGAGTTCGCAAGCGAATTTGGCAGGTTATAAAGCCGTACTTCTTGGAGCTACAGCATTAGGGAAAATATTTCCATTACTTATGACTGCGGCCGGAACCATCAAACCATCGAAAGTGGTAATTATGGGTGCCGGTGTTGCCGGACTTCAGGCTATTGCAACCGCAAAACGTCTTGGTGCTATTGTGGAAGTAAGTGACATTCGTCCGGAAACTAAAGAGCAAGTCCAATCGCTCGGTGGTAAATTCATCGAAGTGAAAGGCGACGACTCCGTTAAAATGGAAGGCGGTTATGTAAAAGGCGTTTCGGAAGAATTCCTTCAGCGTCAGCAGGCATTAATTGCCAAACATATCGCAGAAGCTGATCTCGTTATTACTACAGCCTTGATTCCGGGCAAAAAAGCACCTGTGCTTGTTACCGATGAAATGGTAAAAAGCATGCGCATGGGAAGCGTGATCGTAGATATGGCTGTAGAGCAAGGCGGAAATTGCACGATGAGTGAACTAAATAAAACTGTTGTAAAAAATGGTGTGACCATTATTGGTGAGTCGAATCTTCCATCATTACTCCCGCTCAACGCCAGCGATCTTTACGCGCGTAACATTGCTACTTTCCTTACACATCTTTCTACCAAGGATGGTTTTAAATGGGAAATGGAAGAAGAAATTACCAAAGGCTCACTGATTGTACACAACGGAAAAGCAGTTCATCCCAGCGTAACCAAAGCCGTTACTGCCTGAAAAATTAAATATCCGGAAGATTCCGGTCAACAACGTTAACACGTTACCTAACATGAATGAAATTATCAGCTTCATTGGCGAAAACATCAACATGATCTACATACTGATCCTCTCCATCTTTGTGGGTGTGGAAGTGATCGGTAAAGTTCCATCGGTATTGCATACACCATTAATGTCGGGTGCCAATGCCATTCACGGCGTTGTAATTGTTGGCTCCATCATTGTGATGCTCAATACAGATGTCAACAACATCTTATTACTATCACTTGGATTTATTGCCGTAGTACTGGGCACTTTGAACGTTGTCGGCGGATTTGTTGTCACCGACCGCATGCTGGAAATGTTTAAAAAGAAACCCGGCAGTCAGAAATAATCCCGGCCCATCAATCGAATAACTATTATGACTCAGAAATATATTCTTGACATACTTTACCTGATCGGTTCGGTTACGTTTGTAATTGGACTGAAAATGCTTGGCGGCCCTCAAACGGCGCGACGCGGTAATCTCGTGGCAGCCTTTGGTATGACCATCGCAATTTTAGGAACTATTTTCCTCTACGAGGATCCGCATGGAAACACCTCGCGGGAAACACTGAAGCTGGCTATCATATTCGGTGGACTGGCTTTCGGAACCATCGTAGGATGGATGACGGCAAAACGCGTTAAAATGACAGCGATGCCAGAGCTGGTTTCGCTTTTCAATGGAATGGGCGGTGCTTGTGCTGCGTTGATTTCTTTACTGGAATTTGAACACAATGTTGGCGATCCTACCCGTATCGGAATCATTATGGCCGGTATGATTATCGGAAGTGTTTCTTTCTCCGGTTCCATTATTGCCTTCATGAAATTAAATGGAACGCTGAAGAAGTCCATCCGCATTCCTAGTTACAACATTGTTAATGCTATCATGCTACTAGTGAATGTAGGCGTAGCCATCTGGATCACTGCTGCACATGTTGAAAGCATGAGTATGGTTCTTTTAGCGTTTGCACTGGCATTATTGTACGGCGTACTTTTCGTCATCCCGATCGGCGGAGCGGATATGCCAGTTGTTATTTCCTTATTGAATTCTTTCACAGGATTGGCAGCTGCTTTTGGTGGCTTCCTTTACGATAATCAGGTAATGTTGACCGGTGGTATCCTTGTCGGATCTGCAGGTACATTGTTGACAGTGGCCATGTGTAAAGCCATGAATCGTCCACTCTTCAATGTGATCTTTGGCGCATTCGGCGAATCAGCAGCGGCAAGTAGCGGAAGTGATGTAAAAGGTAGCATCAAAGATATTTCCATTTCTGACGCAGCTGTTCTGATGAATTACTCTAAAAAAGTAATCATCGTTCCGGGCTATGGTTTGGCTGTAGCACAGGCACAGCACGTCATTCACGAATTAGAATCCTTACTCGAAGAACGCGGCGTACAGGTAAAATATGCCATCCATCCTGTTGCCGGACGAATGCCTGGTCACATGAACGTATTGCTGGCAGAGAGTAATGTAGATTATGGCAAACTCGCTGAAATGGAAGAAATCAATCCCGAGTTCAGCACCACGGATGTAGTATTGGTCGTCGGTGCAAACGATGTTGTCAATCCTGCAGCTAAAACCGACCCTTCCTCTCCTATTTACGGCATGCCAATTCTTGATGTGGAAAGTGCGCAACATATCATCGTAAATAAGCGCAGCATGAACGCCGGTTATGCCGGTATTGAAAACGAATTGTTTTACAATCCAAAGACCAGCATGCTATTCGGAGATGCAAAAGACGCATTGACCAAGCTCGTCAACGAACTAAAATCCTTGTAATCCGATTCAACAATAATTATTATCTGCATAAAATTCTTAATCCACTATTTATAAATACCTATGTCAAACAGAACCTTCACTATGATTAAGCCGGATGCGGTTGGAAACAATCACATCGGTCCAATTCTTGCAAAAATCAACGAAGCCGGCTTCCGTATCGTTGCTATGAAATATACCCGATTGACGCCTGAGTTGGCCGGAAAGTTTTACGAAGTCCATAAAGAGCGTGGCTTCTACAATGATCTAGTCAATTATATGTCATCAGGTCCAATAGTTGCGGCCATTCTTGAAAAAGATAATGCGGTAGAATCGTTCCGTAAATTGATTGGTGCTACCGATCCAGCAAAAGCGGAGCCGGGCACCATCCGTAATCTTTTTGCTAAATCGATTGAGGCGAATGCCGTACATGGCAGCGATAGCGATGAGAATGCAGCCATCGAAGGCAGCTTCTTCTTTTCGCAGATGGAGCGCTTCTAATAGCCGCTCAGAAAAGGTAGCATTACTTAAATACGATATCCTTTATTATTTCAGCTCCTGCCGTTTGGTTCAGGAGCTGAATCATTTTATCCCTCGACTGAAATAGCTCCTGACGTAGCGGTGCTGAATCAAGCGTTACAAAAAGTGTTTGGTTGGATATATAAAGCTGTTTGGTATGGCGCGCCACCATCGGACCAAAAAGTTCCGGCCAGGAGTTTATTAAGGCAGTCGCTTTGAATTTCGTTTCGAGGTTGGACTCTTTCAACCATTCCTCAAAGGCATTTCCAAACTTTTGATCCGTCGATTTACGCATGTCTTGCCTCCTGATTCGTTAATTTTTCACGCATTACTTCTATCGAACCATCTACCACCAAAAAACAACGAATAGTGCGGCCAATCTGATCGAATATTTTACGAATACGATCGGGATGAGTGTCAGTAATGAACAACTGACCAAAATGATCATCGCTAACCAATTCCATTAATCGCTCAACACGGGAGTCGTCCAACTTATCGAAAATATCGTCAAGCAGCAGCAAAGGTTTGGTGTTCATGCGGTCGCGCATAAAATCGAATTGAGCCAACTTAAGGGCTACGAGAAATGACTTTTGCTGACCTTGGGAGGCGTATTTCTTGACCGGCTTGCCGCCAATGAGTAGTTCAAGATCATCTTT
>JBEGUX010000139.1:0-6188 GCA_041178685.1 Bacteroidota bacterium | reverse complement strand
ATGTTCGAATTCTCGTAACTGATCAGTAGTATTTGTGTTGATGGATCATAGTAGATACCTGCGATCTCAACATCAGAAAGTCCGTTGAGTCGGGTAAAACGGTTCAGTCCGCCATCAAATTTTTGAAAACTAAACAAGCCGAAGCGACTAGCACAGTACACGCGATCGTTCACCTCCTCGATATCGATGGCTTTACTGTACGGAACATGATCGCGCCAGTTTCCGATAGCTACCGGCAAACCTTGGCCTTCTGCGATTTTTACTGAAAAAAGAGAAATAAAGCAGATGGAAAGGAGCAGAGGTGTTTGGCGGATGGTGAACATGATGGATATTGCAAAGATAACGCAAACGGATTTTTAGACATAATAGTGGATGACGTTGCGCAACTCTCCATGACGAAGTTAATCATTCTTTTTCCTTAAAAAGAACGTGGTAAAATTCTTAGCGCCTTATAATCGGTACTGTCAAATTGATTTATATTCGTGATTATTTAAAAACCGCTCAATCCTAAAATTGTTACCATGAATTCTACAAAAAAACTATTGCTTTTAGGACTATTACTGCTGACTTTCACAGTTGTAAAGGCCCAGGTTCAGTTTCAAACCACTATCGATTTAGGTGCTTCCGAACAGGCCAGTGATATTAAACCTACCGCTGACGGAGGTTATATTGTTGCCGGATTACAATACGCTACCGGCAATCAGTCTGCGTTTTTGTTGAAGTTAGACGCTCTTGGCGCAGTACAGTGGAATAAGACCTATAGCGGTGGTTATACCAGCGGCTCTAATCTATTTACTAGTTATCGTGTAATACAGCTGACCGAAGGAGGTTATTTAATGGTTGGATCTACGCAGGGTTTTGGTTTTTCTACTCCTCAGATTTACGTCATTAAAACGGATGTTGCCGGAGATACGGTTTGGACGCGCACCTATGGTGGCGCCTCAGGAAACAACGGAAACAGTGTGTTTGAGGCGGAAGATGGAACCTACGTTATTGGAGGTTCTTTTTCGCTAAACGGTCAGCGCAGAATGGGAGTACTGCGTCTTAAAAGTGACGGCTCATTACGATCAGAAAGCTATTTTGCGGATGGATTGGCTTGTCCGTTTTTTGAGTGCGTGCCTTTGTCGCCCAACCGTTACGGAATTATTTACGCGTATTCATCCATGCTTACAATATTGGATTCAGTAGGAAATTTCATTGATGATATTCCACTTGGCTTTGGCAGTGGATTCAGCGTTGGTGCTTTGGAAGAAGCTAATGGCGAGTTTGTGACGTTGAATCAGATTTCCGGACTTGTTGGATCGGCATTTGGATTGGTTCGCACATCGATTTCCGGGACAACTTCTTTGGCTAAGAAATTCGCATCTTCCAACGATGATACACCGCGAGAGCTCATTCGTGCATCCAACGGGAATTATATTCTTTTCGGTTTGTCAACCAGTATGAATGGCCCTTCATTTTTACAGGCTATGGAAATAGATACCTCCGGAAACATTGTTTGGAGTAATCGCTACAGTTCAGCAGCAGGAGCGTACCATGAAGCAGCCAATATCGTTGCAACACAGGATGGCGGGTTTGTAATGGTTGGTCAGTACGATCGTAGTGGACAATACTCCGATTTTGATGTTTATATTATAAAGACGGACGGCGCCGGACAAAGTGGATGTAATCAAACGGCTTTTACTCCGAATGTTTCATCGGCTTCGCCGTTTGCACCATCTGCTGTGACCACGTTCCCTGCCTCAATTACGAATACAGGCACTTCAGTTCCGGCCGTTGTCTCCAGCATTACAACAGTAAATCCAACCATGCTTTGTCTGACGGCCGGCGTAAATGAAATCACGGATGAAGCAACAATTTCAGTATATCCTAATCCGGCCAGTGAAATTCTTTATATCGATTGGAAAGATGCAGATCAAATCTTTGCTCAATTATTGGATATCTCAGGACGACTATTGCAAACGGTTTCAGGGACGGAGTTCAACGTACAATCGATTCCAGACGGGATGTATGTAATTCGTCTGTCAAACGAAAAGGGAGAAATGGCCCTTCGTCGCGTCCGAATCGCGCACTAATTCATATTTCTTTTGTTTTTTAACGGAGATTGGGTAAAACTGCAGCCTGATCTCCGTTCCTTTTTGACAGGGATTTCGTATTTTTGTTGTCTCAAAAGGCCTGAAAATGAAAGAGTCCATTCTTGTAATTGGAGCAAACGGACAGATCGGTACAGAACTCGTAGAAGAGCTGCGTCACCGTCACGGCGAAAGCACTGTAATTGCTATGGATATCAAGCCGGCCAATGCTGCCTTAATCGGCACCGGTCCATTTGAACAAGTGGATGTTCTCGATACTGCCGGTATCAGTGATATCATTCAAAAAAATAACGTCAAACAAGTTTATCTACTTGCCGCATTACTCTCTGCTACTGCTGAGCAGAAAGTGAAAACAGCCTGGCGTTTAAACATGGAGGGCTTGCTCGGCGTATTGGATCTGGCACGCGAACATTCCTTCAAACTTTTTTGGCCAAGCTCTATTGCTGTTTTTGGTCCAACAACTCCTCGTGAGAATACACCGCAGTATACCATCACCGAACCCAATACCGTATACGGAATCAGTAAGTTGGCCGGCGAGCGTTGGTGCGAATATTACCATCAGAAATTTGGTGTTGATGTCCGTAGCTTGCGCTATCCCGGATTGATTGGTTGGAAATCGGAACCTGGTGGCGGTACAACGGATTATGCCGTTCATATTTTTCACGAAGCTATCCGCACCAAAAAATACGAATCGTTTCTTTCGGAAGACACCATGTTGCCCATGATGTATATGCCGGATGCGTTGCGTGCAACCATCGGTATTATGGATGCGGATGCTCATCGCGTTAAAATCCGATCGAGCTACAACGTGGCCGCCATGAGTTTCACGCCAAAAGATATTGCCCGCGAAATTGAAAAGCATATCCCTGGTTTTTCTATTTCTTATCGTCCCGACACTCGTCAGCAAATTGCTGATTCATGGCCGAAGAGCTTTGACGATTCAGCAGCTCGTAGCGACTGGGGCTGGCAGCACGAATACGATTTAGCAAAAATGACCGACGATATGCTCGTTCATCTTCAGCATCCTGTTATGTAATTTACCGGTGCGGGAATAATCTATTCCGCATATTTTTTATTGTCTACTGAATTTCATGCTCACCCATCAGCTTCATATCACCAATTCACTTTCCCGCAAAAAGGAAAAATTCGAATCAATTGTTCCGGGCCGCGTCGGTATGTACGTCTGCGGTCCAACAGTATACGGTCACCCGCATCTTGGACACGCACGTCCGTATATCACGTTTGATGTAGTGTATCGCTACTTGACACACCTTGGATACAAAGTACGCTACGTGCGAAACATTACGGATGTCGGACATTTGGAAAATGACGCTGATTCCGGTGAAGATAAAATTGCCAAGAAAGCTCGTCTCGAACAATTGGAGCCGATGGAAATTGTGGAATTGTATACGCAGAAGTTTCATGAGGCGATGCAGTTGCTCAATACACTTCCTGTAAACATTGAACCACGTGCCTCCGGCCATATCATCGAACAAATTGAGATGATCAAAGCCATCATCAACAACGGCTGGGCATATGAATCCAACGGTTCAGTTTACTTTGACGTAGTGAATTACAGCAAGACACACGATTACGGAAAACTCAGCGGACGAGTGATTGAAGAGCTGATTGCTGGTGCCGGTAACGAACGTCGTGAACTGGAAGGACAAGCGGAAAAAAAGAATCCTGCCGACTTTGCACTTTGGAAAAAAGCAGCTCCCGAACATATCATGCGTTGGCCATCTCCGTGGGGCGATGGATTTCCCGGTTGGCATATTGAGTGCTCCGCAATGAGCACGAAATATCTCGGTGAAACATTTGATATTCATGGTGGCGGAATGGATTTGTTATTCCCGCATCACGAAAGTGAAGTTGCGCAGTCGAAAGGTGCTTGCGGCAAAGCACCGGTGCGTTACTGGATGCACAATAATATGATTACCATCAACGGGCAGAAGATGGGTAAATCATTGGGAAATTTTATTAACCTGGAAGAATTCTTCACCGGTTCTCATCAGTTATTGGAGCAGGCTTATTCGCCAATGACTATTCGCTTTTTCATTCTGCAAGCACATTATCGCAGTCCGGTAGATTTCAGTAACGAAGGATTGAAAGCTGCAGAGAAAGGGCTAGCTCGTTTATTGAATGCAGCACAAACATTAAATAAACTGACCGCCGGAGCTTCGTCGACTTCCAATATTCCTGCATTACAAACCTCTTGCTACGAAGCCATGGACGACGATCTGAACACGGCGATCACATTGTCGCATTTGTTTGAAGGAGCGCGTATCATCAATTCCGTTCATGCAGGAACTGAGACTATTTCGCAAGTAGATCTTGAATTACTTAAATCATTTTTCCCGGAGTTCGTGTTTAATATCCTTGGATTAAAAGAGGAGAATACTGCCGGTGGAACGGATATCGATGCGCTGATGCAGATGATTTTAAAAGTCAGAACGGAGGCAAAGATGAATAAGGATTTTTCTACTTCAGATAAAATACGCGATGAGCTTTTTGCCATCGGATTTAAAATTAAGGATGAGAAATCAGGAACCTCTTGGATGAGAGAATAAATACTATTTAATGAGTCACACTGTAGTTTCCCGTACTGTATTTTTTGTAGCCATCGTGCTCTTTTTTTCTTGCGGTGAATCGGAAAACAAAACGGCTCAAAATGAGACTGGTCAAAAGCCAGTCTCGACAATCACCGTTCCTAACTTTAACGCTGACTCGGCATACAACTTCATTAAAACGCAAGTGGATTTCGGTCCTCGCGTTCCGAACTCTGCTGCACATAAAGCGTGTGGCGATTATCTGACGAAGACCTTGAAACTGTATACCAGTCAGGTTATCGAGCAGAAAGGTGTAGTAACTGCTTTCGATGGCACCCGATTAAATCTTCGTAACGTTATTGCCTCGTTTAATAAGGAAAAGAAAGGCCGCATATTATTATTTGCCCATTGGGACACGCGTCCGTGGGCAGATCAAGATGATGATCGTTCTCGTGAGCCGATCGATGGAGCTGACGATGGAGCGAGTGGAGTAGGAGTGCTGCTGGAATTGGCACGGCAATTTTCAATGCGTGCTCCATCTATTGGCATTGATATTGCATTTTTTGATGCCGAAGACTGGGGTGAAAAGGGAGGAAGTAGCGAAGACAGCTATGCACTTGGAACTCAGTATTGGACGGATTGTCCTCATATAGCTGGTTACACGGCCAACTACGGTATCCTCCTGGATATGGTAGGAGCTCGTAATGCACAGTTTAGAATGGAAGGTTTTTCGAACGAGAATGCATCGTATGTAGTCGAGAAAGTATGGAAAGCGGCTGCTTCACTCGGCTATTCCAATTATTTTCTTTTCGAGCAGGGAGGCTTTGTAACCGATGACCATTTTTATGTGATTCGTTACGGCATTCCTTCTATCGATATCATTAATAGTGATAAAACTACTCGCAATGGTTTTGCTCCGCATTGGCATACGCACGATGATACTATGAACGTCATTGATACCAACACGCTAAAAGCCGTTGGTCAGACGCTCCTAGAAGTTATTTACAAGGAAGGCAATTAAGCCATTTACACTATTTAGATCAGCTGTTAAAAATCCGCTGACTACTGACCGCCGATTACTGACCAATTGTTAAAACTCTGCGTTCTTTGGGGTGCGCGGGAATGGAATTACATCGCGGATGTTATTCATTCCTGTGATGAAAAGAATTAAGCGTTCAAAGCCCAACCCAAAACCAGCGTGCTCACACGTTCCGAATTTTCGGGTATCGAGGTACCAAGAAATTTCATGCTCGGGAATCTCCATATCGCGAACGCGTTGAATCAATTTATCGTAACGCTCTTCACGTTGCGAACCGCCAATGATTTCGCCGATCCACGGGAAGAGAATGTCCATAGCACGAACCGTCTTTCCGTCATCGTTCTGCTTCATGTAAAAAGCTTTGATCGCCATCGGATAGTCGGTGAGAATAACCGGACGTTTAAAATGTTCTACCAGATAATTTTCGTGTTCCTTTTGAAGGTCTGTTCCCCAGGATACCGGAAACTCAAACTTTTGTCCGCACGACTCCAGGATTTCAATGGCTTT
>JBEGUX010000138.1:0-2877 GCA_041178685.1 Bacteroidota bacterium | reverse complement strand
TCTCTCAAACATTTGCACAACATGGAACACATACTGTGGCCCTGATTGCAACAAGTACGGATGGATGCATCGGTAACAGTTCTATGAATATCGAAATATTCCCATTACCACAACCCATGTTTAGCGCTAACGCTGTTTGCTTGAATGGAACGACGAATTTCGACAATGCATCGCAAATCGCTACCGGTGCCATCAACACGTACAATTGGTTCTTTGGCGATGGACAAAGCACTGTTGCTAATGACCCAAATCACCTTTACACTTCAGCAGGAATATTCCAGGCTAGTCTCACAGCAACATCTGACAACGGCTGTATCGCTACTGTAACTCAACCCGTAAGAGTATATGCAAACCCGCAAGTTGACTTCTCTACCGGTGTTCAAGGTTGCAGCCCGGTGTTAGCTACACCACGTGATCTGACAATTTCCACTGACGGACAACTTACCGGATGGTTATGGGATTTTGGCGACGGTGCAGTTTCTACGGATCAACAGCCATCACATGAATATACCACTTCAGGAAATTATTCGGTGACCCTCACTGTAGTTTCTTCGTTCGGCTGTCAATCCAGACTGACAGCGCCTGGATTTGTTCAGGTATTCCCTGATCCTACAGCAGATTTTATGATGAGTACAACGTCGGTGAATGATCTTCAACCTACGGTGGAGTTTACCAACCTATCATCAGGCTTCAGCACGTTCCAATGGAATTTTGGTGATGGCACAACGAATAATCAAGAGATGAATCCAACACATACGTTTGGCGATACCGGAACCTACTCTGCTATGTTGATTACAGTTAATCAGTTTGGTTGTCGTGATACGGCTTATAAATCAATCGAAGTGCGTCCTACTTCTACTCTATTTGCGCCAAATTGCTTTACACCTAATGGAGATGGCACCAATGATTTCTTCAAGCCGGCATTCACCAATATGACAGACATACAAGTTTGGGTGTTTGATCGCTGGGGATTGCTCTTAAAAACTTTTGATGGAATCAATAGTTTTTGGGACGGTACGCACAATGGCGTTCGTTGTCAAACGGACACTTATGTATATAAAATTCGCGGAACTGGTATCGAAGGAAAAAATTATGAATGGGTTGGACACGTAAGTATAGTGTACTAATCAAAAGATAATCGTCATGCAGGTCAACTAAAACTGAGAAACCGATTGACCTTTCGTGGTGTGTTTGGGAAGCCCCTCGGACCTTAGCCGGCCGGGGGTGCTTTTTTTTACATATACTTCCAACCTGGAGGATATACCGATCTTACATTCTTTCTGGTTTTAGCCAGTGAACGCAAATAAGCAATGCGGTGAGGCATTCCAAGCAACGCACGCAAACGACGGAAATCCTCGACCAGTTGTTGCTGTCGTCCGTCACGTGGAACGAAAGCATTTGAATAAAACTCATTGAATCCCATACTCTTTACTGTTGGTGATATAATAAATGTAGCACTGACTTGGGCGGAACTCAATATTACTTGGTGAATAGCGTTAAAGAAAAGGTGGACGTACGAACGGAATAGACAATTAACCGGAAGCACCAAAGCTATGAAAATCGAAAGGCCGTCTTTCATCGCGAAGACGGCCTTTCACATTCACCTAAACAAAACAAAAACTATCGTGTGCGATATGTACTGATTGGTCTACTTTGTAAAAAATGAGCCTATCAAAATTCGCTCTAATGGTCAATTTGGATACTTAATTTACGACAATTAGTTTGCTGCTTAACAATGATTATGTAAACGAACAAAATTATAGGGTATAACTATTTAAATAATGGGTGAAAACATTCCCAATAACCACGAATATTTTAGAAATTAGCTGTCATATACGACGACTGTGCGCATCATCTATCTTCTACTCTTCCGTATACTGGGCTGGAAAATCATCGGGGAACCACCGAGACACCTGAAGAAGTATATAATTGTTGTAGCGCCTCACACCAGCAACTGGGACTTCTTTCTGGGATTGGCAACACGAAGCATCCAACGATTCCCCGCTAACTTTTTAGGCAAGAAGGAATTATTTCGCTCACCATACGGTTGGATCTTCCGAAAACTTGGTGGATATTCTGTTGACCGAAAAAGCTCTACACATCTGGTAGATCAGATTGTAGCTATCGCCAAACGTGAAGAACAATTCATTATCGCCATTGCACCGGAAGGAACGCGCAAAACGGTAGACAAATGGAAAACCGGGTTTTATCATATAGCACAAGGAGCTGAAATCCCCATGGTACTCGTTGCCGTTGATTATCCCGAACGCAGATTGTATTGGTCAACACCCATCATTCCATCCGGCAACCTGGAAAAAGATGCTGTAATTATCGATCGATTCTTTGAAGGTAAAAGAGGCAAGTACAGAACAGCCGCCAAAGTTTTAGGTAAGGGTTAATCCCCTCAGTGTGCTTTTTTGCGAAACTCACTCAACACAATTGCGGCACTTACTCCCACGTTCAACGACTCCGGCTTATTTCCCGGCTGTAATTCATAGGATGGAATAGTAATTTTATGCGATGAAAGCTCTTGGAGTGACGTACGAATGCCCATCGATTCGTTCCCAAGAATTATTAGTCCTTCTTGGGAAATTGGGGCATCGAACAGGTTTGCTCCGCCTAATACCGTTGCATACACCGGCAGATCTGTTTCAGCTTTCACCTGGCTCAACAAACCTTCCAATCCGATAGAATAAACCGGAACATGAAACAAAGATCCCATAGCAGCCTGCACCACTTTAGGATTAAATGGATCCACCGAATTCAACGATGCGATGATTTGTCCTACACCGTACCAGTGCGCAATACGAACAATTGTTCCAAAATTTCCAGGATCACGCACATCATCGAGCAACAAGGTTAATTTACCTTTCAAAT
>JBEGUX010000137.1:0-5239 GCA_041178685.1 Bacteroidota bacterium | reverse complement strand
CTCACGGCAATCAACAATCGATTGGTAAATTAGTGCAGTGTACAGAAGCTTCCATAGAGACCATGGAAGGCGCAGCCTTCTTTTATGTTTGTAATCAAGAGAAAGTAAGTTGCCTTCACCTGCGAGCTGTTTCCAATCGTGTCGAACGGCGAAATCGTGAGACATGGGACATTCCGCTCGCTTTAGATCAATTGACAACTACAGCTTATTCCATACTTAATACACTTTAAGCTATGCGAATAGAAGATGACGGCACGATAATTTTGACGATTGGTTTTTCGCCTTGTCCGAACGATACGTATATTTTCGATGCATTAGTTAATGGCAAAATCAATTCTTCCGGATTCCGTTTTAAGCCCGTATTAGAGGATGTGGAGCAGTTGAATCGACGTGCTTTACGCGGAGAGTTGGATATTACAAAATTGAGTTTTCGTGCTTATGCAGATTGTGCGTCCGATTATATTTTGTGCGATTCAGGAAGCGCATTAGGATTTGGTGTTGGTCCGCTTCTGGTACGGAGCGTTGGTGATGAATTTGAAATGAACTCCGAAAAAAGCGTTGCAATTCCAGGAGAGCATACCACCGCTAATTTTTTATTTCGATTGTTTTATCCGCAAGTCAGTCGTCGACAGGAATTGCTTTTTTCTGATATCGAAGATGCGGTTTGCTCCGGTAAGGTGGATGCAGGTGTCATCATTCATGAAAACCGTTTTACTTACGCTGCTAAAGGATTGAAAAAGATCGCTGACCTTGGTCAATTGTGGGAAAAAGAAACGGGACAGCCAATTCCTCTTGGCGGAATTGTCGCCAAACGTACACTTCCACTAAGTATCCTGCGCAGAGTTAATTCGTTGATTCGTGAAAGCTTATACTCCGCCAACGAAAATCCTAATGGTACCGAGAATTATGTAGCTCAACATGCGCAATCCATGGATCCTGCTGTACGAAAGCAGCATATTGAATTATATGTAAATGAGTATTCGGTGGATTTGGGAGAAAAGGGACGTTCAGCAGTTCGCTATTTTTACGATAAAGGATTTCAAGTAGGTATTCTGGCAAATCCGATGCCGGATCAACTATTCATAAGTGAGCTTAATAATTGATTTTTTAGTCGGTTTGCATTTGAATACCTTTGTTTCAAAATCAGTAATGTCATGATCGTTATCACCGGAGCCGCCGGATTCATTGGAAGTTGTTTGGTTCAAAAATTGAACCAAGAGGGATATAATGATCTCGTGTTGGTCGATGATTTTTTCAAAGAAGGGAAAGAGAGAAATTTAGCCGGAAAAAAATTCAGTCGTAAAGTTGATCGCAAAGATTTTTTCAGTTGGCTTAAAGAAGAGCATCGTTTTGTTCAATTTATTTTTCACATTGGTGCACGTACTGATACTACGGAATTCAGGAAAGAGGTTTTCGACGAGCTGAATCTCGAGTACACTAAGAAAATCTGGAACGCTTGCGTAGAATACGGATTACCGATGGTCTATGCTTCTTCGGCAGCGACCTACGGAGGAGGAGAGTTGGGTTACACTGATGATCATTTATTGGTGAGCCGATTAAAACCATTGAACCCTTACGGCGATTCGAAAAATGATTTTGATAAATGGGCGTTAAGTCAGGAGCGCAAACCCTACTTTTGGGCTGGCCTGAAATTTTTTAATGTTTACGGCCCGAATGAATATCACAAAGGCAGAATGGCTTCTGTTATTTTTCATGCATTTAATCAGATTCGCTTGACGGGAGCGATGAACTTGTTCCGATCGCACAATCCTGATTTCAAGGATGGTGAGCAGCTGCGTGATTTTGTTTACGTGAAAGATGTGGTGGAAGTTTGCTATTTCTTGCTACACCACCGTAAAGATTCCGGATTGTATAATCTGGGTTCGGGCAGGGCAAGAACTTTTCTTGATCTTGTTCGCAACACATTTAAAGCGATGGATGCGCAGGAAAAAATCGGTTTTATCGATACGCCGGTTGACATACGCGATAAGTATCAGTATTTTACCGAAGCCAATATGTCGAAGCTGAAAGCTATCGGCTATTCAAGACCTTTTACGTCGCTGGAAGACGGCGTAAATGATTACGTGAAAAATTATTTACTTCCGGATAAAACCTGGTAATTAATTCCAGCGAATCTTCATTTCGTCAATTAGTCTTCGATCATTTCCGAGTTGATCGATTATGAATAAAATGTAGCGGATGTCAACGGCTACATTACGGCTCAGCGATGGATTGAAATAGAGGTCACTCATTACACCTTCCCAAATTCTATCAAAGTTAACGCCGATTAATTCACCATTGGCATTCAAGACGGGACTTCCTGAATTGCCTCCCGTCGTATGGTTGGATGCGATAAAAGCAACTGGTAACGTATCGTTGGCGGCGTATTTGCCAAAGTTGCGTGAAACCAGAAGTCTTTTCAAAGCAGGATCAAGTGCATAATCAATATTGTCGGATGAACTTTTTTGCAGTATACCATCGCTTGTAGTCATCCAATGATAGCGAATGCCATCTCTTGGATAGATGCCCTCCACTTTTCCATATGAAAGTCGCAAGGTTGAATTGGCATCGGGAGCAATCATTTCGTTTTTGCGAATTTCTAACTGACACTTTATATACTCTCGCTGCAAGCGATTAATTTCTTCATTCCATTTGCTCAGTGGCTTTTCGATTTGATTTGTTTTGATGTCATGCAGTTGAAAAACAATTTGCCATAATGGATCGCTGTAAAGCTGTATGAATTTTTTTGAAGTAAATCCATCCAGCAATTGGCGTGCAGTTTTTTCATTACGCAGTGGCGACTTTTTATAAATATTTGTAATAAACTTTTCAGGATCTTTGCTATATACCTTCATGAACTCGGGTGCAAATGATGCCGGGATATTGCTGTTGCAGTAAGCAAGAATGGAGTAAGCAACTTGTTGATCAACTTTAGTATTGTAATTGCGATAAAAATCGGGCACCTCTTCCAGTAATTTACTTGCCGTTTTTCTGATTTTCTCTTCGTCGGGATTATCTGCACGACAATGATCTGAAAGTGTTTTGAAGCGGGCAGCCCATGCGAACAATTCAATTCCATAAAAACCTTCGGTATAATAATCGTTCATTTTACTCAACACTGCTGAGCTGTCAATAGCCGCATTTACTGCGGCCGACTTCTCACCTATACAATCGCTTCTGTGGCCTTCCTCGAATGAAATTTTCTTAGCTAATACATTTTCGCTCTCCAGTCCTTGTAATTCACCTTTCCACTTCTTGTAAGCATTAGCCAACGATCTGAATTTGCTCGCGTATTGTAAATCGATGGTGTCGTTCATCAGCATAGCTTCACGCCAGATGGATAAGCGTATGTCGCGCAGTGCAATTCGAGTTGGATTGGTTTGTTCCTGTATCAAGCGTAGTGCCGAGGAGGAAAGGAACTGCTGCGTTCTGCCCGGGAAGCCGTACACCATGGTGAAATCGCCCTCCTCAACACCAGAGGCGTCTATAGTAAATGAACGTTTCGGACGGTAAGGAACATTATCTTTTGAGAAATCAGCGGATTGATTATCCTTATTGGCGTAAATTCTGAAGACTGAAAAATCACCGGTGTGGCGTGGCCATACCCAGTTATCAGTTTCTCCGCCAAAGTTTCCAACCGAGCTGGGTGGTGCTCCAACAAAGCGAATGTCTTTGAAAGTTTCAGTAACGAATAGGTAGAATTGATTTCCGCCAAAAAATGATTTTACGATGGCTTTAACATGGTTTGATTGGGCATAGCTTTTTTCCAAACTGTCTGTCAGCGATCGAATAATTTTATCACGGTTGCTTTCCGGCAATTGCTGTGGAAGATTCGTGTTGATGGCATCTGTTACATCAATAATATTTCGTATGAATGTTACAGTAAGTCCCGGACAAGGAAGTTCTTCGGCATCTGATTTTGCCCAGTAACCGTTTTCAAGGTAGTTGTTTTCTATAGTGCTCAGCGATTGAATTTGTCCAAAACCGCAATGATGATTGGTGATGAGTAACCCGCGGTCAGAGACAATCTCTCCTGTACATCCGCCACCAAACTGAACAATGGCGTGGTTGATACCGGTACTGTCTTGGCTGAAAAGAGATTCAACCGGCAGTTGAAGTCCCATTGCTTTTAAGTCCGATTCGTTAAGTTGTTTTAGCAAACTTGGAATCCACATTCCGTTTCTTGCTGCCAGCGGATTGGTTAAGGATATAAAAAGCAGAACGAGAAGCGTAAGGTGCTTGTAGATTGATTTCATAAGGCGTTGAGATACGATTACAAAAATAAAAAAGCCCGCGAAGGCGGGCTCATGTATTGGATAATTTGATTTTAGGAGTTTCCTAAGACGTCGAGTTCTTTTTGCAGTTGGAGTAAGGATGACTTCACCTTTTCCAACGAAGTGCGAATTGCCATACGGTCTACAAAGTCATCGTTTGAAAGCTGTCCCATCAATGGAACAGCTGACGCCTGATCGATAGGTTCGTAAGAAGTAGGAGTAGTAACAGTAGGAATTGGAGGCTCTGCGAGCAATACAGCTACCTCATCCATTTCGACCGATGCAGCGGTTTCATCGCTAGGACGCAGTTTCAAATCACGGAGTTCCGTTTTAGCGCCGCGTAACGTGTAACCTTTTTCTTTGACCAGGTGATAAATCTTGCGAAAATTGTCAAGATCTTCACGGGTATACAACCTGTTGCCTTTTTTGTTGGTCGCCGGGCGTATAATATCAAACTCATTCGACCAGAACCGGATGTGAGAGGTGTTCACACCAAATAATTGAGCCACTTCACCGATGGTGTAATAAAGCTTCTCAATTTCTTTTTCTTTATACGGCATGTTGAAGGTTTTACAGTTAACGAATTTAGGACAATATTACGGAATTGCAAGTTATAATTTCTGAGCTTATTAACAGCTCATGGTGAGTATTGAATTCATTATCAGTCGAATGACTGACCAGCTTTCGAAGACATTTCGAGCATGGTTTCGTATTCTTCCGGTGTAAGGTCGTTGTAGTAGAAGTTGACGGGATTAACCGGTTTTCCTCCACGTAAGACTTCGTAATGCAGGTGCGGACCAGTTGAAGTTCCGGAGTTGCCGACGTATCCGATTAAGTCGCCGCGATTAACGCGTTGTCCGGGACGTACGACCATGCGACTCATGTGGCCGTACAAGGTTTGATAGCCGAAACCATGGCTTATGATTACGTTGTTTCCGTATCCTCGGCCATTATGTTCAACTCGG
>JBEGUX010000136.1:0-3304 GCA_041178685.1 Bacteroidota bacterium | reverse complement strand
AATACGAATGGTTTTTTATTTTTCGCATTGCGCGGCTTGTATTCCATTACCGTGAAAGTAGGTGGCTGTTGGCTTCCTTGATTAACAGCGAGTAAGCCGCCCATCTTCAACGTTTTGATGCGCGCCTTCTTCATCACTTCTACTTTAATGCCGGCTTGCTTGCCCATCTTTGACAATTCGGTAGCAAATACAGTAGCATTCAAAAACGACTGCGGTTCATTCACCAGCGTCCGCGTTTTCATCACCGCGTCAACAATAATGTTGAGCTCATCGATTTCCTTCTTGCGAACTTCAGTGCTTTGCACGCGAATTTCCTTTACCGTATTATGCTCTTTACTTTTTGTCTTGTATTTCAAAAATTGATAATTGCTCAACGCCATCCCTTCGGCCATCGCTAAAGTAGCCGGCCCATGACCGGAAACGTCGACCAATACGATTGATTCCTTTTTATGGCCATTAAAGGTCGCTAAGAGCGTGCTGCCGGCACGGCGACAGGCCTCCAGTAAATCGGCACCGGTTTTCTTTTTACTGATCCGGTGAACCGCAATAATTCGGCGGTATTGGTTGATAATGATGTTGTTGCGATCGGCTTTAAGCTCGTGTTGCACGAATTCGGCCTCCTCTTTGGAAAGCAATCCTGTTGGCAAACCGCTCTTTTCATCGGTTAAAAGTACCAATGAGTCGGTTGCGCGATAGGTAGGAGAAAGGCGGATGGTAGTCTGCATAGAAGTTCGTAAATTTGAGAGGCGGAAAATTACTCATTTTTTCCGCCCGAATGCATTAAACTACAACGGCTTTTGGTTGTTGTTTCTTAATAATGCACGACTTTACGATGAACGCAGACCTTCTTTTTAAAAAAGCGCTTGATTTTGGGTTTTTAACCGCAGAAGAAGGGCAATATTTATTCCAACATGCGCCTACGGCCGAATTAATGCATGTAGCCCATTCGATGCGATTGAAGCTGCATCCGGAGCGGATCGTCACCTGGATCATCGATCGTAATGTAAATACGACGAATGTTTGTATCGCTAATTGCAAGTTTTGCAACTTTTACCGTATACCCGGACATGCGGAATCGTACATCACCACCATTGATCAGTATAAACAAAAAATCGAGGAAACATTTCGTTACGGCGGTGAGCAGTTGTTGTTGCAAGGCGGTCATCATCCTGAATTAGGTCTTTCGTTCTATGCGGATCTTTTCCGGCAGCTCAAGCAATTATATCCCACGCTAAAACTTCATTCACTCGGACCACCGGAGATTGCTCACATTGCCAAACTCGAAGGAATTACGCATACAGAAGTATTGAGTACGCTGATGGAAGCCGGTTTGGATTCTTTACCTGGTGCAGGTGCTGAAATTCTCAGTGATCGTGTGCGTAGATTGATCTCTAAAGGAAAATGTTCCGGACGGGAATGGTTGGAAGTGATGCGTGCAGCTCATCAGTTGAATCTTACCACATCGGCTACCATGATGTTTGGCCATATTGAAACGCTGGAAGAGCGCTTTCAGCATCTGGTGAGTTTGCGCGAAGTACAAAACGATAAACCGGCATCGGCGAAAGGTTTTATTTCATTTATTCCTTGGCCGTTTCAGGATGAAGGAACGTTGTTGACGCGTGTAAAAGGCGTTCATAACAATACAACAGGAGAAGAATACATTCGAATGCTCGCCGTTAGCCGGATCATGTTGCCTAACATCTCCAACATCCAAGCCAGCTGGCTGACGGTAGGCAAAGAAATTGCACAGATTTGTTTGCACGGAGGAGCTAACGATTTCGGTTCCATCATGATTGAAGAAAATGTGGTTTCTGTTGCCGGAGCGCCGCATCGGTTCACGTCTGACGGAATTCAGCAGTCAATTCGCGATGCCGGTTTTGAGCCGCGTTTACGGAATCAACAATTCGAATTCCGTGAAATGCCGGAAATCATGGAACAACAAGTGATCAATTATTAACTTGCACGATGCTTCGTCAGCTGCTCACCGTTTTGCTTTTCCTGGTCGCCTTCGCGACACAGGCTACGCACAACCGGGCCGGCGAAATCACGTTTGAATATGTTGGTCCGTTTCCTGCGCTTACGTATAAGATTACCATTATTACATACACACGTACAAGTAGCGTTCAGGCGGACCGTCCCTCACTCGATTCGGTTTATTTCGGCGACAATTCTCCTTACGCTTCCATTCCTAGAAATTCTAAAACTAATCTCGGTAACGACATCAGTAAGAATATCTATATCGGCTACCATACTTATCCGGGTAACGGAACTTTTGTGATTCGCTTTGAAGATCCGAATCGTAATGAAGGGGTTGTCAATATTCCAAATTCCATTGATGTTCCATTTTATATTGAATCAACATTAATTATTGATCCGTACCGATTCCCGAATAATTCGCCAATACTCACTTATCCTCCGATCGACAGAGGATGTGTTGGACGAACATTCGTTCATAATGCCAACGCCTTTGATCCGGATGGCGATAGTCTTTCGTATGAATTGACGTTCTGTAGAGGCGCCGGTGGCTTAACAATCCCCGGCTATACGTATCCAATAGCGTCATCTTCATTTACACTCGATCCGTTCACGGGTGATCTTGTTTGGGATGCTCCAGTTCAACCCGGGGAATACAATGTAGCCTTTAAAATTGTTTCATGGCGCAACGGTGTCAATCTTGGCTACGTCACACGCGATATGCAAATATTGATTGCAGATTGTAACAACGATCCGCCGGAATTTTTTCCGATCTCTGATACTTGTGTTATTGCTGAGGATACCATTAATTTTCAGGTAACAGCTTTTGATCCTAATGGTAACAGAGTAATACTATCGGCTACGGGCGGTCCATTCGAGGTAGCTGATTCAGCGCGCTTCACACCGATCATTAGCAATAACGATACAGTCATATCCAACTTCAACTGGGCAACAACGTGCTCGTTGATTCGTCGTCAACCCTATTACGTGCAATTCCGTGCACAAGATATTGTACCGTTTGACTCAATAAGTCTCGTGAGTTTGAAAGGTGTTTTCATCTACATCTACGGCCCGCCACCAACTTCATTGACTGCGGTAGCCGTTGGAAATCATATTGACTTAAATTGGACACCCACTGCTTGTTCGAATGTTGTTGGCTACAGGATTTATCGTCGTAATGGAATTTATCCGGATAGCATTCCTTGCCCTTGTGATAATGGTGCTCCATCGTACACCGGCTATCAGTTGCTTGACACTACTGTCGGCGCAAACGCTACAAGTTATACGGATGATGATTTTGGCGCAGGGCTTTCTATCGGAATAGAATATT
>JBEGUX010000135.1:0-26641 GCA_041178685.1 Bacteroidota bacterium | reverse complement strand
AAAGATGATGAAAGACGATGCAGATGGCTTTGCGAAGTTGGCGGAGGAAGTAATGGGCGGTACTAAAAAAGATGACGACAACGAGTAGTTACCATGATCCGGTTTTGCTACGGGAAAGTGTTGACGCGCTTGATGTTATAAAGAACGGCGTTTATGTAGACGCTACTATGGGAGGAGGAGGTCATACGCGGGAGATCCTGTGTAGACTGGGAAGTGATGGGACGTTATTTGGATTTGATCAGGACGAGGATGCCGGCAAAAATGTGCCGGCGGATGAACGATTTACCTGGGTTCGGCACAACTACCGTTACATGAAACGTTTTCTACGTTTTTACGATCGATTACCGGTCCACGGAATATTGGCCGATCTCGGTGTTTCTTCTCACCAATTTGATGAAGGCGATCGCGGGTTTTCTATTCGTTTCGATGGACCACTCGATATGCGCATGAATCAGTCTTCAGGGCTTACGGCTGCAGAAATAATCAACAGCTACTCTCAAGATGAAATGGTTCGCGTCTTTAGAAGTTATGGAGAGATTCGAAATGCTTGGGAATTAGCGAAGCGGATTATTGGAGTTCGAGCACAGCTTCCTTTCACAACAACAGCTTCCCTGCGTGAAGCGACGATTCCTTTGGCTGAACGCGGAAATGAATCGCAGTATCTCGCACGGATTTTCCAATCGTTACGTATCGAAGTGAACGATGAGTTGGGTGCTCTGAAAGAGATGCTGCAGCAGGCAGCAGAAGTGTTGATGCCGGGAGGCAAATTGGTAGTGATCTCCTATCATTCGCTGGAAGATCGACTGGTCAAAAATTTTATTGCGCACGGAAAATTTGAAGGCGAAGCGGAGAAAGATATTTATGGAAATGCGGCTCAGGTTCCACTAGCAGCGATTACCCGTAAGCCTGTAGAACCAACCGAAGAAGAGATTGCCCGAAATCCACGTGCGCGTAGTGCTAAAATGAGAATTGCAGTAAAACAATAATTGAATGGCAACCAATAAGTCAAGGAAGTCGGAAGTAGAAGAGAAAGAAGAGCTAGCAGCGGAGGAGCCTGTTGCGCCTCGTCGTCGCTCTTCAGGTTCTTCACGGAGTGTGTGGAAGAAACTCAATGTATTCGATTGGTTTGATCGTAATCAGATTGCCAATAACATGCCGTACATCCTCTTTTTGACGTTGCTGGTCATGTTTTACATAGCAAATAGTTACTATGCTGAACGCATCATCCGTGAAATTGACAAGACTAAAACGGAGATGAAAGAGAAGAGCGCGGAATTTATTTCTACTCGATCTCAATTGATGTATAAAAGTAAACAGTCGGAAGTAGCGGACGCTGTTGAAATGATGGGATTGAATGAAAGTGTTGAACCGCCACAAAAGTTAACGATTCCTGCTCCCGCAGAAAAGAAATAGGACCACTTGGAAGCTCGTAAAGTCATACTCTTCCGTATTTATATCGCTTTCTTCCTGATCTGTCTGTTCGGGTTGGCTATCATTTTCCAAATTGGTAAGATTCAATTTGCGGAAGGCCGCTACTGGAAAGAAAAGGCAGACAGCCTGATGCTGGAATACATCACCATCGATGCGGCGCGTGGAAATATTTTTGCAGATGATGGCGTAAATCTTCTGGCTACTTCTGTTCCTATTTACGACATACACTTTGATACCCGTGCCGGAGCAATCAGCAACGAGATTTTTTCGGCAAATGTCGACTCGCTTGCCCATCATCTTTCATTGCTATTCAAGGATAAATCACAGCAGGATTATCGTCAACAGCTGGTAACTGCCCGCGCAAAAGAGGAACGCTACCATTTGATTCGCCGTGGTATCAGTTATCCTGAATTACAACAGCTTAAAAAGATGCCTATTTTCAGAATGGGACGTTACAAGGGCGGATTATTGGTAGAACAGAAAAGTAAACGTGAATTGCCATTTCGTGAATTAGCGAAACGGACGATTGGTACGGTGCGAGATTTTAAGCCTGTTGGTATCGAGGAAGCGTTCAATGATGACCTTAAAGGCGTAAGCGGTAAGCGATTGATGCAAAAAATTTCCGGTAACACCTGGAAGCCGGTGAATGATAAAGACGAAATCGAACCAAAGGACGGAAGCGATATTATTACCACCATTGATCGTAATATCCAGGATGTCGCTGAGAATTCCCTCGAAGAACATCTTCGCCTGCGCAATGCAGATCACGGTTGCGCCATATTGATGGAGGTGGAGACCGGTGAGATCAAAGCTATTGCCAATTTATCTCGTACGAAAGACAGTTCTTATGTCGAGAATTTTAATTATGCCATCGCAGAAGCAACAGAGCCTGGATCCACCTTTAAGTTAGCTTCAATGCTGGCAGCTATCGATGATGGATTTGTGGATACTTCTGATGTGATGTTTGTGGGTAATGGTGAGACGGTCTATTTCGGTCACAAAATGGAAGATGCTCATCCGCCGCACGAAACGCGATTGACAGTTTCCAAAATTTTTGCAACGTCCTCCAACGTCGGCACTTCGCGTATCATTTACAACAACTATGCAAAGCGTCCACAAGATTTCATCGATAAGGTGCATTCGTTTGGATTAGGTCAGCCGCTTGGACTACAGATCAAAGGCGAAGGACAGCCACTCGTAAAAAATACCACCGACAAGACGTGGTCAGGCACATCGCTGCCATGGATTTCGATTGGTTATGAATCCAAGTTGACACCCTTACAAATTCTCGCTTTCTATAATGCTGTTGCCAACAATGGAAGAATGGTGCGCCCGAAATTTGTAAAAGAGGTTCGTCATAGAGGACAGCTCGTTCGCAGTTATCCAACGGAAATCATCCGCGACTCCATCGCATCACAAGTTGCTCTGGCAAAGGTCCGTGGACTGATGGAAGGAGTTGTACAGTATGGAAGCGCCTCGGTGCTCAATAAGTCGCCATATAAAGTTGCAGGCAAGACCGGTACTGCAAGGATCAATAAGCCTAAGTTTGGTTACGACAAAGGCGCTGTTTCATATCAAGCGTCTTTTGTGGGTTATTTCCCGGCAGATCGCCCAAAGTATTCTTGCATTGTAGTTGTTTATGCGCCATCGAACGATGTTTACTACGGCGGAGCTGTTGCTGCACCGGTATTCAAAGATATCGCAGACAAAGTGTATTCAACACGACTTGATTTGCATGCAGCGCCTTTACAGAAAGATACTAACGTTTCGAATCCATTGCCCGTCTCGAAAGCAGGCGATCAGAAAGATATAGTAAGAGTGTTGGATGAAATGGAAATCGTTCACACTACAGTTAGCGAAGCTTCGTGGGTCGGTTCATCTGCTGATAAAAATGCAGTCAGCCTATCTCCAAGAAAATATAATAAAGGCGGTGTTCCCAATGTCGTTGGAATGGGACTGCGTGATGCGCTTTACTTATTGGAAAGCGAAGGGTTAAACGTAAAAGCAATTGGGCGCGGGCATGTTGCCAGTCAGTCCATGACGGCAGGCAGCGCTTTTAAAAAAGGTCAAACGATTTTGGTTGAATTGAAATAATGAAACAGCTGAAAGATATCTTATACAAAGCCGGCATCCGCGAGGTGCTTGGCTCTACAGCTGTTGTAGTAAATGACATTTGCTTCGACTCTCGTAAAGTACGCGAAGGTTCGTTGTTTGTTGCTGTACGCGGAACTCAATCTGATGGACACAATTATATTGCGCAGGTTGTAGCGCAAGGTGCAATTGCTGTAGTGTGTGAATCTTTGCCGCAGGAAATTGTTCCTTCGGTTACCTATGTTCGTGTAGAAGAAGGCGGTACGGCACTTGGAATTATTGCTTCCAACTTTTTTGATAATCCCTCAGAGAAATTAAAACTGGTAGGTGTTACTGGAACCAATGGAAAGACAACAACCGTTACACTATTATTCCAGCTCTTCCGTCAACTCGGGTTTAACAGTGGCCTGCTTTCGACTGTTCGTAATCAAATTAATGATCAGGTAATTCCAAGTACGCATACTACGCCTGATCCGGTACAATTAAATGCTTTACTCTCTGCGATGGTAGATGAGGACTGTGAGTATGCATTTATGGAAGTAAGTTCTCATTCTGTCGTTCAACAACGTATAGCAGGATTGCATTTTGCCGGCGGAGTTTTCACCAATATTACCCATGATCACCTTGATTATCACAAGACATTTGACGCGTATCTAAAAGCGAAAAAAGGCTTCTTTGATATTCTTGGTGAAGATGCTTTTGCGTTAGTTAATTCTGATGATAAGAATGGTCCTGTCATGTTGCAGAACACCAAAGCAAAAAAGGTTACCTACGGTGTTCGTGCTATGGCGGATTATAAATGCCGCTTGATTGAAAACCAGTTTTCAGGATTATTACTTCACCTCGACGGCCATGATGTTTTATGCCGGTTGGTTGGCAGCTTTAATGCCTATAATTTAACCGCAGCTTATGCTGTAGCTCTTCTTCTAGGACAGGAAAAGCTTGATGTGTTGACCGCCTTGAGTTTGTTGACGCCTGTAGAAGGCCGCTTTGATCATGTTACATCAGCACAACAGGTAATTGGTGTGATTGATTATGCGCATACACCTGATGCTTTGCAGAATGTATTGAATACACTTCACGACGTAATGTCAGGCGACGGTCGCATTATTACTGTAGTCGGTTGCGGAGGAGATCGCGATGCAGAAAAACGTCCGGTAATGGCAAAGATTGCCTGTCAGCTTAGTGATCGTGTGATTCTTACCAGCGATAATCCACGCTCGGAAGATCCTGCGTCGATTATACAGCAAATGGAAACCGGCATTCCGTTAGGTGATGCGAGAAAGTCGTTGTCTATCGTTGACCGTAAAGAAGCAATTAAGACTGCGGTTTCATTGGCTCATCCGGGAGATATAATTCTTATAGCAGGGAAAGGTCACGAAAAATACCAGGAAGTGAAGGGCATTCGTCATCCGTTTGACGATAAAAAGGTGTTGGAAGAACTTTTTAAAATCATGGCATAAACATGCTTTACTATCTGTTCAGATACCTAGATAATACGTATGACT
Organism: Bacteroidota bacterium; assembly: GCA_041178685.1. Lineage (GTDB taxonomy): Bacteria > Bacteroidota > Bacteroidia > AKYH767-A > 2013-40CM-41-45 > Pollutiaquabacter. The sequence continues at coordinate 21,611 of JBEGUX010000135.1, read as the reverse complement.
TCCCGGGAGCAGGGGTGTTTCAATACATCTCGTTCCGTGCGGCAATGGCAATCATTACTTCCTTGATCATCTCGTTGATCTTTGGAAAGTCAATAATTCGATATCTCCACAGGAAGCAAGTGGGAGAGACAGTACGTGATTTAGGATTGGAGGGACAGAAAGAGAAGCAGGGTACACCAACGATGGGTGGATTCATCATTCTTGCTGCAATACTTATTCCGACGTTTCTATTTGCAAGGCTCTTAAACGTCTATGTGATATTGATGATAGTCACCACCGTTTGGTTGGGATTGATTGGATTTCTGGATGATTACATCAAAGTCTTCAAAAAAGACAAAGAAGGACTTGCCGGTCGTTTCAAAATCATGGGACAAGTTGGTCTTGGACTGATTGTCGGACTGACACTTTATTTCAACAACTATGTTGTTGTCAAAGATCGTATTAATAAAGAGCGCATTACTGTAGAACATATCGAGAGTAACAGTAATGTGATTGAAGATTTACGACAGCATGAAGGAGCACTGTATTCGGGCACGGCAGTAAAGACAACTCGTACTACGATTCCATTTGTAAAAAATCATGAGTTTGATTACGCTGACTTGTTGCGATGGATGGGCGATAACTATCTCGATTTTGCATGGCTCATCTTTATTCCTGTAGTTATTCTGATAATAACTGCAGTATCTAACGGTGCTAATATTACCGATGGAATTGACGGACTCGCAACAGGAACATCTGCCATTGTTGGCGCTACACTTGGGATATTAGCGTATGTGTCGGGTAATACTGTTTTCGCAAATTATCTCAACATCATGTATATACCCTTCACGGGAGAGTTGGTCGTCTTTATGGCTGCTTTTGTTGGAGCATGCGTTGGATTTCTTTGGTATAACGCATATCCCGCACAGGTTTTTATGGGTGATACCGGAAGTCTTGCGCTGGGAGGTCTCATTGCAACATTCGCTATCGCCATACGGAAGGAACTTTTGATTCCAATCCTCTGCGGAATTTTCCTGGTAGAAAATCTCTCTGTCGTGATGCAGGTCAGTTACTTCAAATACACGAAGAAAAAATACGGTGAAGGCCGTAGAATTTTTAAGATGTCGCCGCTCCATCATCACTACCAGAAGCTTGGCTACCACGAATCAAAAATTGTGTCCCGTTTCTGGATCATCGGAATATTCCTTGCTATCGTGACAATAGTTACACTAAAACTCCGCTAGCCTCGAAATAATCACAGCACACCACTCACAACACACTCACACTTAACATGACTACTACTTCAAATAACCAACTGCTCGTCGTTCTCGGCGCCGCTGAAAGCGGAGTTGGTGCGGCTGTATTGGCTGTGAAGAAAGGTCTTCGCGTGTTTGTTTCCGACAGTGGCACTATCAAGGATGAATACAAACGATTACTGCAAGCTCACAATATTGAATTTGAAGAAGGCAGTCATGACGAACAGCGTATTCTTTCCGCTACGGAAGTAGTGAAAAGTCCGGGCATTCCTGATAAAGCAGCCCTAGTGGTGAAGTTGCGTGAAAAGGGAACGCCGGTCATTTCTGAAATTGAATTTGCAGGACGTTACACCAAGGCTAAGATTGTTGGAATTACGGGAACGAATGGAAAGACAACAACAACTTTACTTACCTATCACATTCTGAAGAAAGCCGGCCTACATGTTGGTTTGGCAGGAAATGTAGGCAAAAGTCTGGCACTGCAAGTGGCAGAAAAAGAGTACGATGTTTTCGTAGTAGAGTTGAGCAGCTTTCAGCTTGACGGTTTAAAAGATTTTAAGTGCGACATCGCCATTCTTACCAATATCACACCGGATCATTTAGACCGCTACGAATACCAACTGGAGAACTACGTACGGTCAAAATTCAGCATCACACGTCATCAGTCGGAAGACGATGTATTCATCTACTGCTCCGACGATCCGATTTCTACCACGTATCTCGAATTTATTCAAGGGAAAGGTCGCCGTTTACCGTTCTCTATTAAATCCCGCCTTACACAAGGCGCCTGGCTTGAAAATGAAACACTAACCATACAAACCAATCAACACCACTTTTCTATGCTTATCCATGAACTCGCCCTACAGGGCAAACACAATCTGTACAATTCTATGGCTGCCGGAATCGCAGCACGTGTACTCGACATTCGTAAGGAAGTCATCCGTGAAAGTCTTTCTGACTTTCGTAATGTAGAACACCGTTTGGAAGTCGTAACTACGGTCCACGGTATTGAATTCATTAACGATTCCAAAGCAACCAATGTGAATTCTACGTGGTACGCGCTCGAAAGTATGACGCGTCCTGTAGTGCTGATTCTCGGCGGAGTTGACAAAGGCAACGACTATTCTTCACTGGTAGAGTTGGCTCGTGAGAAAGTAAAAGCTATCGTTTGTATGGGAACTGATAATCGTAAGATTATTAAAGCGTTCAAAGATGCAGTTCCTGAAATCATCGAAACCAAATCAGCGGAAGAAGCTGTTCAGGTTGCTTACCGTTTGGGTAAAAAAGGAGATTCAGTATTGCTTTCACCGGCATGTGCCAGCTTCGATTTGTTCGAGAATTATGAAGACCGTGGCCGTCAGTTTAAGAAGGCCGTACGCGCACTCTAAGAAATCGAACAGTATAATTCATCATTTTGATGCAAACCACCTGGCTGGATAAATACTTCAAGGGTGACCGCACTATTTGGGTCATCGTATTCATTCTTTCTATTTTTTCGCTCCTTGCCGTTTACAGCAGCACTGGCACGTTGGCGTATAAATACCAGAAAGGAAATACGGAGTATTATTTATTCAAGCATTTAATAGTTCTCGGACTTGGTCTTGCTATCATGTACGGTGCGCACCGTATCAAGTATACATTTTACTCTAAAATGTCTACGGTTGCATTGATTATCACGGTGCCGTTACTATTGATGACGTTAGTGCTGGGAACGAATCTCAACGAAGCTAGTCGCTGGCTTACACTACCCGGAACAAACATAACGTTTCAAACTTCCGATTTTGCCAAGTTGGCGTTGGTAATGTACGTTGCGCGAATCTTATCCAAACGTCAAGACGAGGAGATGACATTGCGTTCTATTTTCGTTCCGTTACTATTACCTGTGATGGTAGTCTGCGGATTAATATTGCCGGCCAACTTTTCCACTTCAGCTGTATTGTTTATCTCTTGCCTCTTTTTAATGTTGATTGGCCGTGTAAATATGAAATACATCGGCTATATGTTTGGTATCGGTATTCTCTGTTTTGGCATGTATGTTGCCTACGCATACATTTCCGGTAACGAGGGAAGGGTTAAAACTTGGATCTCGAGAGTGGAACGTTTTCAAAATCCGGAGACGGAAGACAACTATCAATCTGATCAAGCAAAAATTGCTATTGCAAGTGGTGGGTTGGTTGGAAAGTTTCCGGGCAATAGTACGCAGCGAAATTTTCTACCGCATCCATATTCGGATTTCATTTTTGCCATCATCATTGAAGAGTATGGTTTCATTGGTGGCGTATTGATTTTGTTTTTATATGTGTTGTTGTTCTATCGTGTGATTCGGTTTATACATCATAGTCCGATGGCGTTCGGCACATTATTATCGGTCGGATGCGTTTTCATTCTTACGTTTCAGGCTATGATCAACATGGCGGTTGCTGTAGGACTATTTCCGGTTACTGGTCAGCCTTTGCCGTTAGTCAGTATGGGTGGAACTTCCATTTGGTTTACCAGTTTAGGTATTGGCATCATTCTTAGCGTAAGCAGTCAAGTAGAAAAAGAAAAGAAGGAAGGAGGAGCTGAGCTTGCCACATCCTAAATTGAATGTTATTATCAGTGGCGGCGGTACCGGAGGACATATTTTTCCGGCGGTAGCTATTGCACAAGCACTGATGAAGCTTAACTCCGAGAATAACATATTATTTGTCGGAGCCAATGGTCGTATGGAAATGGAAAAAGTGCCGGCGGCAGGCTTCCGCATTCAGGGATTAAACATTGCCGGCTTACAGCGCAAACTGACATTTTCCAATTTTTTATTGCCATTCAAGGTTATAGGTAGTTTATGGAAAGCACGAGCAATCGTTCGTGAGTTCAAGCCGGATGTTGCTGTAGGTGTTGGTGGTTATGCGAGTGGGCCATTATTGTTTGCAGCGACATCGATGGGTGTTCCTTCGTTGATACAAGAACAAAACTCATTTGCCGGTGTCACCAATCGCATACTTTCGTGTCGTGCGAAGCGAATTTGTGTTGCCTATGATGGCATGGAAAAATATTTTCCCCTAGAAAAGTTATTGCTCACCGGGAATCCCGTTCGTTCTGATTTAAAATCATTATCCGCAAAGCGGGAAGAAGCTTTTAGCTATTTCGGTTTGAAATCGGATCGTCCTGTGTTGTTGGTTATCGGAGGAAGCCTGGGTGCGCGAACAATCAATCAGGCAATAGCTGCTGGGATCTCTTTGTTGCGACAAGAAAAAGTTCAATTGATTTGGCAGACCGGTAAAACTGGAATTGCTGCAGCTCAAGCCAACGTTCAAGGATTGGACGCAGAAGGAATTAAAGCGTTCGATTTTATCAGTCGTATGGATCTGGCCTATGCTGTCGCTGATGTGGTGGTGTCCCGTGCAGGTGCAAGCTCTGTTTCCGAGCTGGCTTTGGCTGAAAAAGCAGCCATTCTTGTTCCTTCACCCAACGTTGCGGAAGATCATCAAACCAAAAACGCAATGGCATTGGTGAGAAAAGATGCGGCGCTGTTGGTGAATGATCGCGATGCATCCGAACAGTTGATGAATGCCACACTTCAATTATTTAAAGATACATCGAAACAGCAGTTGCTGCGTGCCAACATAGCCAAGTTGGCATTGCCGGATGCTGCTGAACAAATAGCCGAAGAAGTATATCGCATAGCCGTCAAGTAATGAGTCAGTCGCTAAATTTCGATTCCATTAAGTCTGTCTATTTCCTGGGAATAGGTGGGATCGGCATGTCAGCTATTGCCCGCTTCTTTCATCAGATGGGTAAAAAAGTATCGGGCTATGATAAAACGGCAACACCTTTAACGGATGAGTTGCAGGCAGAAGGTATCGATATTCATTTTGAAGATAATCCTGAAATAATTACAGCACCTTTCTTTGATCCACATACAACATTGGTGGTATTAACGCCGGCTATACCAAAGGATCATCGTGAATGGGAATATTTCAAGGTGAAAGGTTTCAATATTATGAAACGCTCCGAAGTGTTAGGAGTTATTGCAGCACGTTTTTATACTATTGCAGTTGCCGGCACTCACGGGAAAACAACGACGTCAACTTTGATCGCTCACTTGTTGCGTTCTGCTGGTACTGAATGCACGGCTTTTCTTGGCGGTATTTCTAAAAACTATTCAACCAACCTGCTGATCGGTAAAGAACAGAAGGGACGACATATCGTGGTTGTTGAGGCCGATGAATACGATCGCTCATTTCTCACTTTATTCCCCGATGTCGCAATAATAACCTCCATGGATCCGGATCACCTGGATATTTATGGAACGCCGCAGGAAATGCAGGACACCTACCGCAAATTTGCCGGACAAGTAAAAGAAGATGGTTTGCTTATTTGCCATAAAGGTTTACCGATCGGATCAGTGAAAGCAGCAAAAGTGGATTATGCGTTGTCAGGTCCGGCGGATTGTTATGCCGCAAAGGTTGAAATCCGTGATCATCAATACCATTTCGACTGGACGGATGGCAAAGAGACCTATTACAACCTCACCACACAATTGCCCGGTGAACATAATGTAGAAAATGCAGTTGCTGCCGTTACTGCAGTTCGTTTCGCCGGACTGAACGAAGAACAAATTCGTGAAGGCCTGAGCTCATATGTTGGTGTTAAGCGCAGGTTCGATTACCAGGTTCGAAATAATCGATACATTTATATAGACGACTACGCACATCATCCGGAAGAACTGCGGGCCTGCATTGCTTCTGTTCGTAATCTCTATCCAGGACGCCACGTTACCGGTATCTTTCAACCACATTTATTTACCCGAACCCGTGATTTTGTCGATGGATTTGCAATAAGTTTATCGATGCTAGACCGGCTGATTTTATTAGATATCTATCCGGCCCGTGAATTGCCAATTCCCGGCATTACCTCGAATATCATATTGGATAAAGTAACGTGTCAGGACAAACAACTTGTTCCAAAGGAGTCTGTGCTTGAATTTTTATCCGGTTGTGAACTCGACGTTGTGCTTACACTCGGTGCAGGTGATATAGATCAATTGGTGGATCCCATTCGACAATTACTTTCTAAAAATTAATCATGGTAAAGCCCAAAAAATCGATTGATTGGATAAAAGTCCGCCGGATTGGAGGTTGGAGCCTATTGATTGGCGTTTTCTTTGCTTCACTTGGATTTACTGACACGCGGATGCGCCATTTACCCTGCACCGGAGTAGAGGCGGCCGTGCTGGATACATTTGGCCATTCCTTTATTGACGCCGCAGGTATACAACAATTGGTCAAGGATAAGTACGGAGATGTGACAAAGAAGTCGCTCGGTGCAATTAACATGGCTTTGTTAGAAAAAATCATATTGAATAACCCATTCGTAGCCGATGCTAGGGTATTTTCAACCATTGATGGGAAGCTTCATATTGAAGTATATCAGCGTGATCCGTTGGTTCGCGTGATTAACTTCAACAATCAGAGTTTTTACATCGACGATAACGGTGTTTTTATGCCGGTGTCGGAAAAATATACAGCAAGAGTACCCGTTGCCAACGGGTATATCTTCAACAGGGAAGCGGAACGTAAAGTTCAGATATATACAATGGAAGAATTGCGGGACACCACAATAAACCTTTCCAAGGTTTTTGAGGTGTTTCAAGTGGCGAAGTACATTCGTCAACATCAGTTCTGGGATGCGCAGATCGAACAGATCTACGTTACGGCGAAAGGAGATTTGGAACTGGTGCCGCGAGTAGGTGATCACGTAATCGTTCTCGGCGACGGGAAAGAGCTCGATGATAAGTTTCAGAAGTTGTATCTGTTCTATAAAGAGGGACTTAGTAAAACAGGTTGGAATAAATATTCCGTTATCAATCTTAAATACCATCATCAGGTAGTTTGCACAAAGAAATAGCTATGGAGAATTCACCAATTGTAGTTGGACTTGACATTGGCACCACGAAGATTTGCACCATCGTCGGTCGTCGAAACGAACACGGAAAAATTGACATTCTTGGTTATGGCAAAGCCGAATCATTGGGTGTAAGTCGTGGCGTAGTGACGAATATTGGCCTCACTATTGATTCTATTCGAAAGTCATTACAGGAGGCTTCCGCTAAATCTCAGGTGGATATTGCAAAAGTGTTTGTCGGTATTGCCGGACAACATATCAAGAGCTTGCAACATCATGGAATGGTGACGCGTAGCTCCGGCGAAGACGAGATTACGCAAGAAAGCATCGATGCTATTGTTCTGGATATGCATAAGTTGGCAATGCCTCCGGGTGAACAAATCATTCACGTCATTCCTCAGGAATATATCGTGGATAGCGAAACAGGAATAAAAGACCCCATCGGTATGGCTGGTGTCCGTTTGGAAGCAAATTGTCACATCATTACCGGACAAGTGGCTGCCGTTAAAAATATCAATCGCTGCGTGCAACAGGCCGGACTGGAGATTGAAGGCCTTCATCTCGAGCCACTCGCATCTGCTGATGCGGTATTGTCAAAAGACGAAAAAGAAGCCGGCGTTTGCCTTGTAGATATTGGCGGAGGCACTACAGATATAGCCATTTTCCAGGACGGCATTCTACGTCATACTGCAGTGATTCCATTTGGTGGTAATGTTATTACAGATGACATTAAGGAAGGCTGTTCGATCCTTAAGAATCAAGCAGAGAAGTTAAAGATGAAATTCGGTTCTGCGCTTGCATCTTCAGAGCAGGACAACGAAATCGTTTCTATTCCAAGTTTGCGTGGCCGCGCTCCACGCGAAATTCGTGTACGCAACCTTTCTTCCATCATTCAGGCTCGCATGGAAGAGATCATCGATTACGTCTTCTATGAAATCGTTCACTCCGGTTACGAAAAGAAACTTATCGATGGAATCGTTATTACCGGTGGCGGAGCATTATTGAAACACCTTCCACAATTAGTAGAATACCGTACCGGAAAAGACACACGTATTGGATTCCCGAATGAGCACATCGCAAAAGGAGCCGAAGAAGTGAAGAGTCCGATGTTCGCTACTGCTGTTGGATTAGTGATTAAAGGCTATCAGGAGCTCGATCGTCGTAATGCTGTTGCATCCGGACGCCAACTGGCAAATACGGAAAGAGAGAAAAAAATTGGCAGCGTTGCCCAGCCTACTGAGGAGCCAAGCTGGTTTGATTCCTTGAAAAAGTTCTTCACCGAAGAAGAAGAAGATAAAAAACTTCGTTAACCTGAATTTATTGTCCGGCTCATTAAATAAGAAATACTCCAAAGAATTAACAGATAAACAAACCTCTCCATGGAATTCGATTTGCAGCGTGAACAGACATCAATCATTAAAGTAATCGGTGTTGGCGGTGGTGGCAGTAATGCCGTAAACCACATGTACCGACAAGGAATCAAAGGCGTAGAGTTTGTCGTGTGTAACACCGACGATCAGGCGCTTAAGATTTCCCCTGTGCCGACAAAAATTCAGTTAGGCGAAAGCCTTACCAACGGTCGTGGTGCTGGATCAATTCCGGAAGTTGGGCGTAATGCAGCCATCGAAACCATCGATGAATTGAAAAAAGTATTATTGGACAATACACACATGGTGTTCATCACTGCAGGAATGGGTGGTGGTACCGGTACCGGTGCCGCACCGGTAATCGCACAGGCCGCACGTGAACTTGGAATTCTAACCGTTGCTATTGTTACTATGCCGTTCGACTTTGAAGGAAAAAAGCGTAAGCTTCAAGCCGACGAAGGAATTGAGCAGCTGAAAAAGAATGTAGACTCTATCCTTGTCATCCGCAACGAGAGACTGCGCGAGATGTTTGGTAACCTGAAATTATCTCAAGCTTTCTGCAACGCAGATGATGTATTGACCACTGCGGCAAAGGGTATCGCTGAAATTATCACGGTAACCGGTCACATCAACGTTGACTTTGAAGACGTAAAGACGGCAGTGCAAGACAGCGGTAACGCTATCATGGGATCAGCTGCTGCTGAAGGTGATAACCGTGCTATCGCTGCTGTTGAGCAGGCGCTTGCTTCTCCGCTGCTGAACGATAATAATATTAAAGGAGCACGCTATATTCTTATGAATATCTCTTCTGGTACTCGCGAGGTAACTATGGATGAGATTGGTGAAATCACCGATTACATTCAGGATCAAGCCGGACTTACCGCCGATATCATCTGGGGTAATTGCTACGATGAAACACTTGGCGATAAACTTAGCGTTACCATTATTGCTACCGGCTTCAAAACCCGCGAAGAGCAAGGCGCTGAAATTTCATTGCGTGAGCGTTCAAGTCCAAAAGTTCATGTCCTCGATCAGGATACAACACCGGAAGTCAAATCAGTACCTGTCAATACTATTCCTGAAGTAAAAACTGAAACTGATTTGGAGCCGGTATTGGTTTCACCGCAACAACCTGTCGTGACAACACTTGAAAACGATAATCAGTTTACCTTCGAGTTTACTGTTACCAATAATACCACCGAAACTCCGGCAGAAACACCATTGATGAAAGAAGAGATGGGTACTGAAATGGAACTTCGTCGTGATACACAGGTGACCGATTTGCAATCGCCAATGCAAGAAGATGAGTCGGAAGACGATTATTTCAAGCGGTCCCGTGAGCGACTCGCTCGTTTGAAAAGTTTGAATTACCGTTTGGGTAACGGAAGCCTGACAGAACTGGAGCGCGAGCCCGCTTACAAGCGTAAGAATGTTCGCCTTGATTCAGTTCCTCATTCCAGCGAAACCAATATTTCCCGCTATACATTGTCTAACGAGGACGAGAAAAAACCGCAAATACGGTCAAATAATTCTTTCCTCCACGACAACGTTGACTGATTTTTTCGCCGGCGAACCTGATCATTCCCGCTTCCCCAAGTCCTGATAGTGTTCGTAACGGCTTTTGTCTCATAACCTGAGCAACGCCCTCCTGAAAAGGAGGGCTTTTTATTTTTCTTGTGTACTTTTGTCCAACCAATACTCTGACTATGACCTTTGAAGAAAAAATTAATGCGGATTTAAAAACAGCTATGCTCGCCAAGCAAGAAGTTGCCGTACGTGGTTTACGCGCCATCAAGCAAGCCATCCTTTTGGCCAAAACTTCAGGTGGTGGAACCATAACTCCGGAAGAAGAAGTCAAGATGTTGCAAAAACTGGTCAAGCAACGCAAGGAATCGGCGGAAGTTTTTCAGCAGCAGGGCCGCACGGATTTGGCTCAACCTGAACTGGACGAAATTTCGGTCATTGAAAAATACTTGCCGCAGATGATGAGTGAAGACGAAATTCGTGAAGTAGTCAAAGCAGCCATTGTTCAAACAGGTGCTTCCACGCCTCAGGAAATGGGGAAAGTAATGGGCGTTGTTACCAAACAATTGGCCGGAAAAGCCGATAATAAATTGGTTTCCCAGCTCGTAAAACAGCTTTTAGGAGCCTAGAAAGCCCTTTTTTACAAATAGTTGCAAATTATTTTTGGATTATTACCTTTGGTGAGTCACCTGCAGTAAGGTTTGTTAACTGCGGAATATTCATTATCAGGTGACGGGTATTTCGCATTATAATTAATTACCACATGAAAACAGGAACTGTAAAGTTCTTCAATGAATCCAAAGGCTATGGCTTCATTGTGTCGGACGAAACGAAAAAAGAGGTATTCGTGCACCACAGCGGACTCCTCGAAAAAGTCCGTGAAAACGATCGTGTAGAATTCGAAGAAATGGACGGCCGTAAGGGCGTCAATGCTGTAAACGTTAAGCGCGTACAGTAATTCGGTTTTTACCAAAGCGAATGCGCGGGAGTCTCCACAGACTCCCGCTTTTTTTATCCTTTTCACGGGCTTTAAGTCCAACCAAATTTCCTATTTTGTAAACGATTTCTTACTCGGATGGGTCATTATTCAAAGGCCCCCGTCATTTTTCGTTTACTCAGTATGTCCACTTCAACTTCTCAGCGCGTCGTCGCCGCAATTGATATCGGCGGTACAAATACTGTATTCGCATTGGTTGATCGCGAGGGTAACATTTGTCGCCGGGGAACATTGCCTACGCAATCGGCAGCAACTGCCGGTGAATATATCGCCGGTGTTTCCAAGGCAATTCAGGCAAGTCAATCAGATTATCAGATCGAAGCGGTTGGAATAGGTGCTCCTAACGGAAATTATTTCAACGGTACTATTGAATTTGCTCCCAATTTACCTTGGCGAGGAATTATTCATCTTGCCAAAGAATTTACACAATGGCTCGGAGTTCCTGCTTTCGTTACCAACGATGCCAATGCTGCTGCACTTGGTGAGCTTTATTTTGGAGCCGCAAAAAACAGGAAAGATTTTATCTTCATAACACTCGGTACCGGTTTGGGAAGTGGTATAGTAGTGAATGGTCAATTAGTGTATGGTCACGATGGATTCGCAGGCGAACTTGGACACACCATTGTTTTGCAACACGGAAGACCATGCGGTTGCGGACGTCGAGGATGTTTGGAACAATATTGCAGTGCCACAGGATTAGTAAAAACATACCGTGAAATCCTGCGCAACAGCGGTATGGACGGTGGTAACCTTGTGCTTGAAAATAATTTAACGTCAAAATTAATTTTTGAAAAGGCAATGAATGGGGATGAAGATGCATTCTATGCTTTCAACTATACCGGAGAATTACTCGGATTCGCTTTGGCCAATAGTGTAGCTTATACCAGCCCTGAAGCTATTTTTCTTTTTGGCGGACTTGCTAATGCCGGCGAACTACTCTTCACACCAACTCAAATAAGTTTCGAAAAAAATCTATTATCCATTTATCGTAATAAAGTCAAACTACTTCCTTCCGGCTTGCCTGAAAACGATGCTCCTTTGCTTGGTGCTGCTTCATTGGCATGGAATGAATTAGAAAAAAAGTAAACCATGTTCATTCGCTCCTATTTAATACTTCTTTTTATTGTAGTTGGCTTTACATTGTCAGCACAAACCGTCCATCAACGTTATCCGCTCATTCCATGGCCGGATTCGTTGCGTGAGCTTTCAGGCTCCATTCGTTTGGAGCGTACTGCAGCAATTGTTGTAGCCAACGATAGCATACTTCAGGAAGCCGCTGTGTTTAACGAATACATGCAGTCGAATTACGGTTTTTCGTTCGAAGTAAAAGTGGGTAAGCGCGGAAGTGATGGTGCTATATTTTTAACCGTTGATCCGGCCATTCAAGGACACAGCGGCGCTTACAAATTATCCGTTTCTAAAAAGAATGTTAGCGTTCAGGGTAATAATCTTTCCGGTGTTTTCTATGGATTGCAATCGTTGATTCAACTTTTGCCACCTTCAAAGAGTGCTTCGTTGGATGTACAGTGTGTAGAAATAATAGACCAGCCTCGATTCACCTGGCGCGGAATGCATCTGGATGTCAGTCGTCATTTTTTTCCTGTTGCATTTGTAAAACGATATATCGATCACCTGGCGCGCTACAAGATGAATTATTTTCATTGGCACCTCACTGATGATCAAGGTTGGCGTATTGAAATAAAAAAATACCCCAAGCTGCAAGAGGTTAGTGCATGGCGAAATGGAACCAGAGTAGGACATTACAGTTCAGTTCCTGAAGTCTACGATACAATTCGCTACGGCGGTTATTATACGCAGCAAGAAGTTAAAGAAGTCGTCGCTTATGCAACACGTAGGCACATTAACGTATTGCCTGAAATCGAAATGCCAGGACATGCATTAGCTGTTCTTGCTGCTTATCCAAATCTTTCATGTACGGGTGGCCCATTTCAGGTTGGACGTACATGGGGCGTATTCCAGGATGTTTTTTGTCCTAAAGAAGAGACGTTTGAGTTTCTTCAAAATGTACTAACAGAAGTATGCGAATTATTCCCCGGTACATATATTCATATCGGAGGAGATGAATGTCCGAAAGATCGATGGAAAGTTTGCGATCATTGTCAGGCGCTGATGAAAAAAGAAGGACTGAAAGACGAACATGAACTACAGAGTTACTTCGTTCAACGTATTGAACGATTCCTGAATTCAAAAAACAAGCGAGTAATTGGTTGGGATGAAATTCTGGAAGGCGGACTCGCTCCTGATGCTACGGTAATGTCCTGGCGGGGCTATCAAGGTGGTATCGATGCCGCTAAATTAGGACACGATGTTGTAATGACGCCGACGTCTTATTGTTATTTCGATTACTATCAGTCCAGAAATCCAAAAGAGCCTTTGGCGATAGGTGGATTTTTACCGTTAGATAAAGTATATCGTTTCGAGCCAATTCCGGATGTTCTCACCGTCGAAGAGGCAAAGCATATCCTTGGCGTGCAGGCGAACATGTGGACCGAATATGTTCCCAATGAAAAGCAAGTGGAATACATGGTCATGCCACGCATATGTGCATTAGCTGAAGTAGCTTGGACAAGCCCTGCAAAGAGAAACTATGATCAGTTCGTCGAGCGACTGAGTTCAAGTTTTAAGCAGTTAAAATTCCTGAATGTAAATTATTCGCTGGCCGTATTTGATGTAGAGTCGGCTGTTTATCCTTCTGCTAATAAAGGAATAGATGTTCATTTGAGTAGCCCGTATAAATACGGCAACATCCGCTATACCACCAATGGTTCGCAACCCGACGGAAACGCTAAGCTTTATTCACCGCCCATCAATTTAGATCAATCGTCGGCAATTACAGCTGCGCTTTTTGAAGGAACAGAAAAAAAAGGAAATGTATTGCAGCAGTTGTATAGAATTAATCAGGCAACCGGCAAAACAATTACATTGACAAATAAACCCCACGAAGAATATAGTCGTGGAGGCGGATTCACACTCATCAATGGTGTTTACGGAGCACTGCCATGGAATGGCGCTGATTGGCTCGGTTTCAGCGGACAAAATATGGAAGCAGTTGTCGATCTTGGCAAATTGAGCACCATTATGCGTTTAGGAATTGATGTGCTAAACGATGAAGGTAGCTGGATTCATTATCCTAAGAGTATAGAAGTGTTGTTAAGTAATGATGGCGTTTCGTTTACGAGTTTTGGGAAAGTAGAGGGAGATAAAATTGACAAGACAAAACGCTACGTCATTTTTCCGGTCGACAAAGTCAAAGCCCAATATGTAAAATTCATCGCTGAAAATGCAGGAATAATTCCTGAAGGAAAACCAGGAGCAGGAAATCCTTCGTGGTTGTTTGTTGATGAATTAGTTGTAGAATAAATCATAACAGTATGCCAGCAACATCACGTCGTCGTTTCATTTATCAGTCATCACTTCTCGCAGGCTTGTTTTCGATTCGAAAAATTGCATCTGCCGCTGAGCCTACTTCTTTTTCTTCTTCTGGTCCTATTGTGCTCTCCACCTGGTCGCACGGTATTCCTGCTAATGCTGCCGCTTGGGAAATTTTATCAAAGGGCGGTCGCTCGCTAGATGCAGTAGAAGCAGGTGTTCGTATTCCCGAAGCAGATCCCAACGTCACATCAGTTGGCTTAGGAGGATATCCTGATCGGGATGGAAGAGTTACACTGGATGCCTGCATCATGGATGAGTATTCTAATTGCGGATCAGTGGCATTTCTCGAACATATTGTTCACCCGATTTCTGTTGCACGTTTGGTGATGGAAAAAACGCCGCATGTAATGCTTGTCGGTGAAGGCGCCCTGAAGTTTGCATTGGATAATGGGTATAAGAAAACAAATTTGTTAACGCCGGAATCCGAGAAGCAATGGAAAGCGTGGTTAAAGGATGCGAATTACAAGCCCGTTGTAAATTGGGAAAATCACGATACTATAGGAATGATAGCGCTCGACAGTAAAGGTAATTTATCCGGCGCTTGTACAACAAGTGGCATGGCTTTCAAATTACACGGTCGCGTCGGCGATTCACCGATCATCGGTGCCGGACTTTATGTTGATAATGAAGTCGGAGCTGCAACAGCCACTGGTGTAGGAGAAGAAGTGATCCGCATTTGTGGTTCTCATCTCGTAGTTGAACTAATGCGTCAGGGATTAAATCCGGGTGATGCATGCAGAGAAGCCGTTGAACGTATTGTTAAGAAGCAGCCGAAGCGTTCTAAAGAATTACAAGTTGGATTTCTGGCACTCAACAAACATGGCGAATTTGGATCCTATTGCTTGCAAAAAGGTTTCAACTTTGCAGTGAAGTCTTCGGTACATGATAATTCACTGTTCGATAGTAAAGCACATTACTAATAATCAACATGATCACGCTCGAAGTTGCCTGTGGTAATCTCGCTTCTGTGCAAGCTGCGCAAGCAGGTGGTGCAAATCGTATCGAGCTGTGTGCTGCATTGGGCGCAGGTGGGTTGACTCCCTCTGACGCGTTTATTCGAGTTGCTCTTAATTCAGTAGCTATTCCAGTTTTTGTAATGATTCGTCCACGTGAAGGAGATTTTCTTTATTCTGATGAAGAGTTTTCGCTCATGCTGGAAGAAGTTGAGCGGTGCAAGGAATTAGGTGTTCCCGGAATTGTTGCCGGTTTTCTAAAACGCGACGGAACTATCGATAGAGAACGCTCTGAAAAAGTAGTAGCCGCTGCAGGAAAAATGGAAGTTACCTTTCATCGAGCTTTTGATCTGAGTAATGCTGATATCGATTCACTCGATCGAATTATTGATTGCGGATTTACACGATTATTAACGTCCGGTCAGCAGCAGACTGCGACCAAAGGCATCGCATGTATTACAAAGCTTGTTCAGCACGCTGATGATAAAATAAAAATTATGGCTGGCGCAGGCGTCAATTCAACTAACGTTTTAGAGTTGATACGGCAGACTGGCGTACAAGAAATTCATCTTTCAGGAAAGCAAAATCAGCGAAGCTCCATGGAATATGTTCGGCCTTCACTTTCGATGGGAAAACCGGAAGATGATGAATATAGTATTGCGGTTACTGACGCTGGTCAGATTCGCACTGTACGTTCTTTGATTGATCAATTGTAATATGCGGCAAAACTATTATTTTCTGGTAGTACTGTTTTTAATTATACAACTGCATTCTCAGGCAGAAAAGTTGAATGTTTTTGAGCTTTCTACCGGGTGGGAGTTTCGTCGGGTTGGCGAAACAGCTTGGATGCCGGCGGCCGTTCCGGGATCAGTACATCTTGATCTAGTAAAAAACAATAAAATTCCCGATCCTTTTTTTAGCGACAACGAAAGTCGTGTTCAATGGGTTGATACCTGTGATTGGGAATACAGATGTAGATTTTCTGCACCTTCGGGATGGAGTAAAAGCAAAGCCACTACTATCACATTTGATGGATTGGACACGTATGCCAAAGTTTACATCAACGATTCGTTGCTCTTATCGGCTGATAATATGTTCCGGCAATGGTCGATTGATCTTGGTGGATTATTGCGCGATAAGAATAACGAATTGAAAGTTGTTTTTACGTCTGCTAAGCGTGAAATGAGTAAGCGTGCAACTCTTTATCCCGTTAAAATTCCCGGTGGAGATCGCGTGTTTGCACGCAAAGCAGCATTTCAGTCGGGCTGGGATTTTGGACCGACATTTTTAGGGTGCGGTATATGGAAGCCGGTACGCTTGTCGCTCAAGAAAAAAGCAGCAATAGTATCGGTTCAGATGAGTCAGATTGAATTATCCGACGAAATAGCTGTTCTTGAAATTAATACTACAGTCGATGTAAAGATGCCGGGCGTTTATTCACTAGTGGTGGAAAATAAAACTTCGAACGAAAAAACAGAAAAAGCAGTTCAGTTGGTAGCTGGTATCAATACCATTAAGCAAAAGTTTGAAATTCAGAACCCGCAGCGATGGTGGACGTATGCATTAGGAACGCCTTTTTGTTATGATTTTGTAGTTACAATGAGCGACGAAACCTCATTCGAAGAAAAACAAAAAGTAGTAATTGGATTGCGTGAACTGGAGTTGGTACAAGAGGCCGATTCAATCGGAACTTCGTTCTATTTTAAACTGAATGGTGTGCCGGTTTTTATGAAAGGAGCCAATGTGGTTCCCTTGGATCATTTTCTTACTCGCGTTGACTCAACTGCAATCGACAAATTATTAAATGATGCCAAGACATGTAACATGAACATAGTTCGTATCTGGGGTGGAGGTGTTTATCCGGATGATTATTTTTACGATCGTTGCGATAGATTGGGAATGCTGGTGTGGCAAGATTTTATGTCAGCATGTTCAATGATTCCGGGCGATTCATCCTTCGTTGCCAATTTTCAAGAAGAAGTAGTTCAGCAAGTTCAGCGCTTACGTAATCATCCAAGTCTAGCTCTTTGGTGTGGTAACAATGAAAATGAAGAAGGTTGGTACAATTGGGGCTGGCAAAAGGAACTCAACTATTCGCCGGAGGATTCTGCAACAGTTTGGAAATATCATACTGGTATTTTCCGGGAAATGATTCCAAACACCCTCGCAGACCTTGATCCGTCGCGTCCTTATTGGCCAAGTTCTCCTTCCATCGGATGGGGCCGACCTGAAAGTTTATTGTCGGGTGATAGCCACTATTGGGGAGTTTGGTGGGGTAAACAACCTTTTGATATCTATAATCAAAAGGTTGGTCGCTTCATGTCGGAGTATGGATTTCAGGGTTTGCCACCTATGGCTACTTGGGAGCAAAATGCCGGGACAACAAAACTGGACATCACTATGCCAGCGGTGAAAAATCATCAAAAACATCCTACCGGTTTTGAGACCATTCAAAGCTATTTACAGGATGCCTACAACAGGCCTAAAGATTTCACAAGCTATATATACGTCACGCAGTTGTTGCAAGTGAATGGAATTCAGACAGCCATTGAAGCTCACCGCAGAAATAAGCCGCGCTGCATGGGTACGTTATACTGGCAGTTCAACGATACTTGGCCCGGAATCTCCTGGAGTGGACGCGATTACTATGGTCGATGGAAAGCACTACAATACACCGTTCGAGATTGTTATCAGACGTTAATGATCAGTGTAGTGGAAGATCGTCATAAAGTGGATGTGTATGTTTCATCCGACTCATTAGCTGATTATCTCGCGAGAATGGAAATCCGACTGGTTGATTTGAAAGGAAATGTACGATGGGCTGAGGTGGTTGCTGCTGATATTAAAGCCAACACCAGTTCGTTGGTTTGTTCGCGCGATTTGAGTAGACTGGTACAAGGTGTTGACACCAGCAATTTATTTTTGAATGTGCGCATCATTTATCAGAACGAAACCCTTGCCGAGAAAACAATTTTCTTTTGTCAGCCGAAAAATTTGAAGTTGATGCGTCCTTCAATTACCATCCGAGCACTACCTGCTGCTAATGGATTTAAACGCCTTGAAATAAAGACATCCGCTTTTGCTAAGAATATGGAACTTTCTTATAAAGGTGATCCTTCTATTTTTGATAGAAATTATATAGATATGATTCCTGGTCAGGCTTATGAAATAAAAATTCGTGACACAGAATTTCCGTCGGATGGAATCACTGAGATTAAATACCGTTCTTTAATTGATACGTATTAATACCATGAAAAAGCAATTCATTTATTGGCTGCTTGTCATAAGCAGTGTAAAAACTGTTTCGGCGCAAGATCCTGCAGCATACGTTGATCCGTTCATTGGTACCGGAGGAGCTGGTCACACCTATCCGGGCGCTACTGCGCCATTTGGAATGGTGCAAGTTTCACCCGACACGCGTATCGATGGTAGCTGGGAGGGTTGCAGCGGTTATCATCATTCTGATTCATTGTTGTACGGATTTTCACACACACACTTGAGCGGAACCGGTTGTCCTGACTATGGCGATATAGTATTGCTTCCATTTTCCGGAGTGCCAATAGCTGGTGAAAAAAAGGCAGTTCGCTTTCGCCACGAAACGGAAAAAGCGTCTCCCGGCTACTATGCTGTTAAATTGGATGAAGATGGAATCGATGTGCAATTAACCGCAGGATTGCGTTCAGGATTTCATCAGTACCAGTTTGCATCGGGAAAATCCAAACAAGTATTGCTTGATTTGTATCATCGCGATCATCTTGTCGATGGCAGCATTCGAGCTATTTCTCCCACCAAGATCGAAGGATTCCGTCGCTCTGAAGGATGGGCTAAAGATCAGTGGGTTTATTTCTGCATTGAATTCGATCAGCCTTATAAATTGGTTCGGGCAGCAGATAAGCGTGCTCCTGTAGAGCCGAATACAGAAAAACGCGTTATTCTCGTTTTCCCAAGCAGTCAAACGATTGTTAAAGCTAAAGTTGGTTTGTCGTCCGTCAGCGAAGCAAATGCCTGGCTCAACATGAACAACGATTTGCCCGATTGGGATTTTGAAGCAGCGAAGCTCCGCGTTCGTAATTCCTGGAATAAGGAGTTAAGCCGGATTGATATTCATGGAGCATCTGATGAACAACTGAAAGTTTTTTATACCGCTTTGTATCATTGTATGGTGGTTCCTAATGTGTACAGCGATGTTAACGGAGAATACCGTGGTCGCGATGGTAAAGTTCATAAAGCGGTTGGCTATACACAGTACACCGTTTTCTCATTGTGGGATACGTTTCGCGCTTGGCATCCATTAATGACGCTCATTGATCGTAAGCGTACATCAGATTACATTAAAACATTTCTTGCGCAATATGAACAGGGTGGCTTGCTTCCTGTGTGGGAGCTTTCAGCTAACGAGACTGAGTGCATGATTGGTTACCATGCAATTCCTGTGATTGTTGACGCGTGGATGAATGGTATTCGTGATTTTGATCCTAAGCTGGCGCTAGAAGCCATGCGTAAAAGTGCAGAAAGTCGAGATCGCTATGGACTAGGTGCTTATATGGATGGTGGTCGTTTGACAATGGACGATGAACATGAATCGGTTTCCAAGACGCTGGAATACGCTTACGACGACTGGTGCATTGCACAGTTTGCAAAATCCATCGGCGACAGCGCAGTCTATAAAATGTATATCGCTCGCTCACAATCGTGGAAGAATCTTTTTGACCAGTCTACCGGCTTCATTCGTCCGGCAAAAAATGGTGGATGGCTGCAGCCGTTTGATCCTTATGAAGTAAACAACAATTTCACGGAAGCTAATGCATGGCAGTATACTTTCTTTGTTCCTCAAGATATCCCTGGTTTACAAAAGATGTTGGGTGGAAAAGAAGCTTTTGCAAAAAAGTTAGATGATCTTTTTTCAGCCGATACGAAAACAACAGGTCGGCAACAAGCCGATATTTCGGGACTCATCGGACAGTATGCACACGGTAATGAGCCGAGTCATAATATGGCGTACTTGTACGACTACGCAGGACAGCCATGGAAAACCCAGGATAAGGTGCGACAAATCATGGACGAATTCTACAAACCATTGCCGGATGGATTGATTGGCAATGAAGACTGCGGACAAATGAGTGCTTGGTATGTGGTAAGTGCGATGGGTTTCTATCCTGTAACGCCAGGTTCCGGTTACTATGCCATTGGTACGCCACTTTTTCCGGAGGCCATTGTGCATCTGGAGAACGGGAAAGACCTGACTGTCCGTGCCGATGAAGTTTCTTCGAAAAATAGATATGTGCAATCAGCTTCTTTCAATGGCAATTATATCGCATCGTCATTTATTTCTACAGCTTCAGTAATGGATGGCGGTGCACTTTCCTTTACTATGAAAGATCGTCCGAACGAAGGTTGGGGCGTTGAGTCGTATTCACATCCTTCAGTCAGGTCTTCTGAAGAAATAGTATTGGTGCCCTTCTTGTTGGCTCCCGGCAAAACGTTCAAAGATTCAATGTTGGTTTCCATTACTTCAAATACGGATTCGATATTTTACACACTCGATGGTACAACGCCATCATTGCGTTCAAACAAATTCGAAAAGCCGGTTGTGCTTACGCAAACCTGCACCTTGCGTGCAGTGGCAGTAAAGAATGGCGTATTGAGTAAAATGACACGTGGCGATTATTACCGCTTACCACATCCGGATTGGAAAGTAGATATCAAAAGCACATACACACCGCAGTATTCTGCCGGCGGACCGGATGGAATTATAAATGGCGTTCGTGGCGATGAAGAATGGAGAAAAGGCGAGTGGCAAGGCTACCAGGGACAGGATTTTGAAGTGGTGGTTGATATGGGAAGCGAAAAGTCGTTACGCCGTTTTGGAGCAGGATTTCTTCAAGATACACGTGCGTGGATATTAATGCCGAAAGATGTCACGTTTTACGTTTCAACGGACAACATCAATTTCACGGAAGTAGCAAAGATTGATCATAACGTCGCAGATCGCGATATGAATCCACAAACACATGACTTGGAGAAAGAGGTTTCACCGGTCAAGGCTCGTTATGTTAAAGTGAAAGCAACCAACTACGGTGATCTACCGGCATGGCACCTGGGGGCAGGTTATCCGGCATATATCTTTGTAGACGAATTGATTTTAGAGTAAGCGAATCAATCACTAACCCTTGGTTCTCAGTAATTATAATACTTC
>JBEGUX010000134.1:0-4762 GCA_041178685.1 Bacteroidota bacterium | reverse complement strand
TTTTCAACATTCAGGCGCAATTAGTGATCCGGAAGAAATAGTGCGACAATTGATGGATGAATCCGATGGATGAGTCGTAATCTTGATGACTCAGATTAGTTGATGGCAGGTATTCTTCAATGCTTTACTTGTTGTATTGCTTCCTCAAAAGTAGTTGCCGGCAATTGACAGGCTCCAGAGGTACATACATAAAACAACGTTGTGCCCTTTGAGTATCGATCGATAAGTAACGGAAGTTTTGAAGATTCATCAACACAACCGGCAAGGAGTACATTAGGCAAATAAACTTTACGAAGTTTGGTTGCTTCGTTATTTGCAGCCGCGCCGGTGACTGCTAGTTCGTAGAATGAATGCGTGAACCATAGTGCCAGCTGTCCCCAGTTCGAGTACGCTGCGCCGTAACGCGGCATATCTTCAGCAACGGAAAGTAATGACATACGTGCACGGGAAATGTAATCCGATTTTCCGAGCAAATGTCCCAGCTGAAACATGACTTTTGCCAGTACGGAATTTGCCGCAGGCAATACGTTGTCGTGGACTTCGATCTTCCGTGTGACAAGTTTCGGATCGAGATCGCTCGTAAACCAGCAAAGTCCGGTATCCGGATCCGAGAAGTGTTCTATCGTATATTGAAATAGACTTTCTGCAGACTGCAACCACTGCTCGTCGAACGTAGAACGGTAGAGTGAAAGCAGGGCTTGTGCCAGCAAAGCATAATCTTCCAGGAATCCCGGCCCTTTTTGCTTATCGACTGTTCCTGCATGGAGAAGTGATCCATCGTCGTTACGCATGTTGGACAATAACCAGTTGGCTGCTTTAATGGCTCGATCTAAATAGATGATTTCTCCTGTGCTGTCGAAGGCATCGCACCAGCCGGTGATCATCAGTGCATTCCACGAAGTCAGGATTTTATTGTCGAGTCCGGGGCGTATACGTTTGGATCTTATATTTAGTAACGTTGATTTGCATTGCTGTAGAATAGTAAGCCAATCGGATAGTGGAATTGCATGCTTGGCAGCGAATACTTCGTCACTCATCGTACGCAAAAGAATGTTCTTCCCGTGTTCCCATAATCCTTTGCCGTTGACCGAGTAATATTCGCAGAAAAGTTTTCGTGTATCGTAGTTTTTGAATGGCGGAAAATCAACAGCTGCAAGCTCTTCGGCAGTCCAGGTATAGAATTTTCCTTCTTCGCCTTCGGAGTCGGCATCTAATGCCGAGTAGCATACTCCTTGAGGTGCGGTTAGTTCGCGGTCGATGAAGGCGAGTGTCTCGGTGACGATTTCCCTGTAAAGTGGCTTTTGGATGTATTTAAAAGCTTGAGCATATAAAGAGACGAGCTGTGCATTATCGTACAACATCTTTTCAAAGTGCGGCACTTTCCATTCGCTGTCGACAGAATAGCGGGCGAAGCCTCCACCGATCTGATCGTAAATACCACCGTAAGCCATTTTATCCAACGTCAGTTCGATGTGTTGCAGCAGTGATGGATCCTTGGTAACAGATTGGTAGTGGAGCAGAAATTCGTAGTTATTCGGAAGCGGGAATTTAGGAGCGCGGTTCGGTCCGCCTTCTACTGCATCAAAAAGTCGTTTCCACTTTTCAACGGTTTCTTTTAATAGTTCAGGTGTGAGTTCCAGCTCATCGTTTGGAAGTTTGACGAGTTCTGAGCGATGCATTCCGGTGGTCAGTTCATCCGCATATTGATTGGCTTTGACCGGATCTTCGCGGTAGAGATGAGCCAATTGCTGTAGCACATTGTTCCAGTTGGCATTTGGAAAATAAGTGCCGCCATACAGCGGACGACCATCGGGCAGGGTGAAGCAATTGAGCGGCCATCCACCTTGTCCGGTCATTAGTTGCACAGCACTCATATAGACCTGATCGATATCCGGCCGTTCCTCACGATCGACCTTGATGCAGACGAAATGATCGTTCATGATACGGGCAGTGGCTTCGTTTTCGAAACTTTCGTGCTCCATGACATGACACCAATGACAAGCGGAATAGCCAATAGAAACAAGTACTAGTTTATTTTCAGTTTTGGCTTTTTCCCACGCTTCATCGCACCACGGATACCAATCGACAGGATTGTTGACGTGTTGGAGTAGGTAAGGACTAGTTTCGCCGGCGAGGTGATTGGACATGGGGCAAAGGTAGGCAATCTGGTGGAGCAGGGTTTTTAATTGAGAATGCAGAATTTAGAATGCAAAATGCAGAATTGTTTATTATGAAATAAAGTAAAGCGAGCACTTGATAGGCAGAGGGCCAAGGGGCGCTGAGCTTGTCGAAGCACCCGCGAACCAGCTTTAGTCAGAGGTCAGAAGTCAGCGGTCGGTAGTCAGCAGTCAGCAGTCAGCAGTCGGCGGTCGGCGGTCGGCAGTCAGTCAGAACTCAGCGGTCATTTAATTGAACCTTGAACTTTAATCCTTGAACTAATTTGAATCTTGAATTTTAAATCTTGAATCCGGAAACCTTGAACTAATTTGAATCTTGAATATTAAATCTTGAATCCGAAATCCCGTAACCTTGAAACTTAATTGGTAATCGGAGTGCAGTAATTTCCCCTTTGTCTCCTCTGAATGTTTAACTAAATTTGTTAACGAGCCATTTCTGCTCCACTTTGATTGTTTGTGAGCAAAGACATCATCGATAAAATAAAATCGGGCGACGAAAACGCCTTTTATGACCTCTATCGGTCGTACAGGAGCTCATTTATCGAGTGGGCCACGTTCTCGTACAATATATCGGACGAGGACACTAAGGATATTTACCAGGAAGCTTTTGTAATTCTTTGGCTGAATATCCGGGAAGGTAGATTAACGCATTTATCGGCCGATATCAAAACTTATATCTACTCCATTGGGAAACACCTGGTAATAAATTTTATAAAAAAGAAGAGCCGCTCGGTTACCTTTGACCCTGCTGAGTTGATAAACCTGTCATATCAACCTTTTGAGATGACAGAAGAAAGAGATCACAATCGGCAATTAGTAGAAGAACATCTTGGTAAGCTCGATGAGAAAGAGCGAAGAATTCTTGAGATGTATTACCTTGAGGACAAGGACATGAAGGCCATAGCCAATGAGTTGGGCTATAAGAATGCCGATGTGGCTAAGAAGCGTAAATACGAGGTGTTCAAGAAGTTGGCCGGTTTGGTAAAGGGGACTCTTAAATCAATAATTCTATTGTTTTAGAAATGAAAGAGCCGCTAAAACATATAGAAATGATAGAGGCCTACCACGAAGGCAAGCTTTCTGAGGAGGAGAAAGTGGAATTCGAGGTACGACTTCTTGTCGATGAGGAATTACAGGAAGAGAACACCCTTTATAAAAAGATACTTTTTGGTTTTCACGATATCAAGGCGGAACAAATCCGTTTAAAACTGCGGCAGATCGACAACGAACTTGATCGTCGAAAAAAAGGCAAAAGTAACGGGCCTAATTATTACTGGTTGATGGGTTTGGCGGCAACTCTTGCGATAGTGTTCTTTTTTTATCGACAGTATATCACATCAAGTGAATTTACGGCTGAGCTAATTCCTGCGGACGCAGGACTGCCTGTACTCATGGGCTCAGAAGGAAAATTAGAGTTCGATAATGCCATGTCAAAATTCAAAGCTGAAGCTTTTGAAGAGGCTGGGAAAGGTTTTGAAAAAGCGCTTGCTGTAAGTCCGGAAAATGATACCACACTATTTTATTTGGCCAATGCTTACCTGCGCAATGGCAAGTATGCAGAAGCAACATCACTTTTTTCTCGTTTAAGCCAGAATGAAAAATCAGCGTATCGCTCAAAGTCACAATTTTATTTAGCGTTATCCTACTGGGCGGAAGGAAATCTTCCGGCAGCAAAGCAAATTTTCGAAACAATAGCGGAAACACAAGAGCATTCTTTTCAGTCGGAAGCGACTCAATTAGTTAAAAAACTTCAGTGAATGTGAGGCACTTTTTACTAAAACTTTTGTATGTTTTACTGCTGCTTTTCGTATTTCAAAATTCCATAAAGGCCGATTCTCCCTCTGATTCATTTTATAAAACGGGAATAGAGTTTCTACGAATACCGGATTATCAACAAGCCTATTACTCCCTTAAGGCTGCTTTGTCGGTATGCAAAAGTGAGAGCAATAGAACCATCGAGGTACAGGCGTGCATGGAATTAGGGAAACTATATATTCTATTTTCTAAATATGATTCAGCCATTTATTTTCTTAACAAAGGTAAAGGGCTATCGCAGAAGTTCTTTCCAGGCGAAAAGTGGCGTGAGGCTGCTTTTCAAATGGAGCTGGGAAATGCAAACGAGGAGCGCGGAGATATTGAGATTGCCGGCGAATGTTACCGAAAGGCAGTTGCCGGTATGGAAAGTTCGCTTGATATTGGAGATATGCGAAGGGCCATGGCGTATTCAGCCTATTCACGTTACTTCACATTTAAGCAGCAACCCGATTCGGAATTGTATTATAGTAATAGAGCCTTCAATGCATGGCTAGCAACAAAAGAGCGTTCGCCTAAATATGCTTGTCCGATTCTTATTCAACATGCGACAGCAACAAAGGAATTTTACTGCCAGCATCCGGATAGTTTTCAAATTTACTTTCCAAGAATAAGAAGTTATTACCGGCAAGCCTTACAAATTGCTAAATCGTATTATCGCTCCTGTAGCTTTGAGGAAGGTAAAGCGCTGCAAGGTCTAGCTAATACGTATACGGATTGTATTCGCGGTTTCTATAGTAAGAAACGGCCTGATGCTGATGCGAATTGGCGAA
>JBEGUX010000133.1:0-3364 GCA_041178685.1 Bacteroidota bacterium | reverse complement strand
AATGCGTGAAAAAGGATTGATCAATAATCATCCTCATATCTGGTTCTCTCAGCTTTATGGAATGAGTGACCACATCAGCTTCAATCTTTCAAAAGCAGGTTACAATGTTTGCAAGTATGTTCCTTACGGACCTGTAACTGCTGTTCTACCCTATCTCATTCGACGCGCACAGGAAAACACCTCTGTTGCCGGTCAAACCGGACGAGAACTTTCACTGATTCTTACTGAAAGAAAAAGAAGGAAAAAGTAATCAGCATCAAATCCTTGCTGCCATCAACAGGTCAAGATCTTTATACGGTAACTTGCTCGACTCTGCAACAAAACGGTTGGTCACCGATCCACGGTAAAGGTAAACGCCTTTCCGAACCGACTTATCTTTCCACAGCATCTCGTCAAATCCACCTTCGTCTCCGGCTGCAATTAAAATTGGGGTGAAAATATTGCTCAATGCAGTTGATGCGGTACGACTCACTCTTGAGGCAATATTGGGTACGCAATAATGCACCACCCCATATTTTTTGAATACAGGCTGAGAGTGATTGGTCACCTCGGAAGTTTCAAAGCAGCCTCCCTGGTCAATACTTACATCAATAATAACAGATCCCACGCGCATCTCGCTAACCATTTCTTCTGTCACTACAACAGGTGTTCTACCCTCGCTGCTACGTAAAGCTCCCAATGCAACATCGGCGGTACGAAGTTCTTTAAGTAAAAGTCCCGGAGAAATCATGGAGGTAAACAATCGCTGTCCTAAACGCGACTGAATACGGCGCAAGCGAGCAATTGAATTATCAAACACTTTAACATCGGCACCTAATCCTAAAGCGGC
Source organism: Bacteroidota bacterium (assembly GCA_041178685.1). GTDB lineage: Bacteria > Bacteroidota > Bacteroidia > AKYH767-A > 2013-40CM-41-45 > Pollutiaquabacter. The sequence continues at coordinate 2,535 of JBEGUX010000133.1, read as the reverse complement.
ACGAGCCGCAAATTCACCTACAGTTCCAGCTCCGATGATTACAACTTGCGTTGGAGGAATACCTGCAACGCCGCCCAGCAATTCACCTTTACCATTAAATGCATTACTCAAGTATTCACCGGCAATCAGAATAGATGCACTTCCAACAATTTCACTCATGGCCTGGATAATCGGGTAGGCACCGGTTTCATCGTGCATGAATTCAAAACCAACAGCAGTAACCTTTTTAGAAGAAAGCTGACGAATGAATTGATCGTTCTGCGTATGCATCTGAACGATAGAAATCAACGTTTGTCGAGGCTGCACCAACTTCAACTCCTCTTCCGACGGAGGCGCCACTTTGAGAATAATATCTGCCTTAAAAACTTCTTCCGGAGAATAACAAATTTTCGCGCCTGCTTCGCTGTAATCTGAATCCTGAAAGTTAGATGCCGAGCCGGCTCCTGCTTCTACGTAAATCTCATGACCATTATTTACCAGTTGTGCGACTGCGTCAGGTATCAGAGGAATACGGTTTTCCTGAAAAGAGGTCTCCTTGGGAATTCCAATAAACAACTGCTGCTGTTTCTTGCTTACCGCTACCATTTGCTCCTGGGGCAGTAGCATGGAAGACGTCAAGGACGACATTCCTGGTTTTCTGGTTTCAGACATAAAAGAATGTTATCTGGCGTGAATTGTTAATAGATTCAATACGAACATCAACTCTATTGTCCGGCAATAAATGTAGAATTTTTTCGGGCCATTCTACAAAACACCAATTACCACTTACAAAGTATTCATCCACACCCATTGAAACAGCTTCTTCAGGTCGGTTTATACGGTAAAAATCAAAATGAAAAAGTGGTTCTCCATTTATCGAATGATATTCATTGACTAATGAAAAAGTGGGACTGCTAACATTTTCCATGACATCCAATTGAGCACAGAGTGCGCGTATGAAAGTGGTTTTCCCGGCACCCATTTCTCCAAAAAAACAGATAATACGACGCGTATCGCAGAAATTAACCAAAGCCTCCGCAATTTGAGGAAGTGATTCCGGCGAAGATGCCACATAATCGAGTTTGTGTCCACCTACTTTTTCCATATTTCAAGCTCAATTTTTTTTCGGCAAAATGCGTACTCCTGGTCTTGACGGTTTGAACAAACTACTACTGTTCTGTTGCCAATAAATCGATCTCCCAATTGCTGATACCACAAAACGCCTTCGTGATCCAAATTGGAACATGGCTCGTCGAGTAATAGCAAATCACTGTTACTGCAAAAAGCCAGTAACAGTCGTATGCGCTGCTTCATACCGGAAGAATAATTCCGAATAGGTTTGCCGGCAACCTTTTTCAATCCGCTGATCGAAACCAATTCTTCAAATGACAACTGACCGACTACCTTTTTAAATCGAAAATGAAAGGTCAGCATCTCCATTAATTCCAATTCTTCCGGCAGTTCAAGATAAGGAGCTGCAATAGCAACCGATTGATACACTTTTTCTGAAGGAATTTCAGCTTCATTAATCTTCCAATGAATTTGTCCCTCTGTGGGTAAAACATAACCGGCTATCATTTGAAGAAAAGTAGATTTACCGGATCCGTTGGGGCCAAGCAAAACCATTCTTTCTCCTGATGCTAATTCAAGGTCAGCATTTCTGAAGATCCATTCCCGATTGTATTTCTTACCCGCTTTTTGAAGTGTAATAATCACAACGTTTCGGATTAATCCTCGTCTTTGGAATACCCGCGCATCAATCCTCTGGAAGAAGAACGGATGAATGATAGAATAAGATCACGTTCGGAAGAAGCAGCAATTTCTTGCTCGATAGCTGCCAAGGCATTAGTTGTGTTCAAGCCGCGTACATATAAAATCCTGTAGATTTCCTGAATAGCTGCAATTGCTTCATTGGTAAATCCACGACGTTTTAATCCAACAGCGTTGATGCCCACATAGGCTAACGGATCGTGTGCTGCTTTTACAAAAGGCGGAACATCTTTCCGCACCAAAGATCCGCCGGAGATCATGACATGAGCACCCACATGAACAAACTGGTGTATGGCTGTTAGTCCACCGATAATAGCATAATCGTGAATTGTAACATGACCGGCGAGTGTTACGCCATTGGCAAGAATACAATGATTACCAACGATACAATCGTGCGCAACGTGCACATAAGCCATCAATAAATTATTGTGACCTACAAACGTTTTTCCCTCTGCAGCAGTTCCACGGTTGATGGTAACATACTCACGAATAATCGTATTATCCCCGATATAGGTGTAGGTTTCTTCGCCGGCAAATTTCAAATCCTGAGGAACAGCGGAGATAACAGCACCGGGATATATTTGAACGTTTTTTCCAATGCGAGCACCCGGAAATATAGATACATTACTTCCAATCCAGCAGCCGTCACCTATTTCAACATCCTCGTGAATGACAGCAAATGGATCAATCTTAACATCCTTACCAATCTTGGCAGCCGGATGAATCCAATAAGGAATGTTAGTGTCTGTATTCACAATCAGTACTTGGTATAAAATTATTATGCTT
>JBEGUX010000132.1:0-2690 GCA_041178685.1 Bacteroidota bacterium | reverse complement strand
AATACTGCTGCAATCGCACTGTAACGAATTATTTTTTGAAGAACCAACGGACGTACAACCGGTCGTTTCAGTGATTCTTTTTCGTTGTAAATTAATTTCTCATCAGCAATCAGCACCGTTTCACTATATAATTTCCACGTAGCTGACAATCGGGTATTGGCAGCGACCTCTAGCAAAAATTCTCTTTTATCATTTTCCGGGAGATCATTTTCCAGTGCAGCTATCATTTTGCAATCCACTGAAGTAAGCCCATCGTCGTCACGCTTTAACTGTTCTTTCAAGGAATTTAGGGCGGATGGCCCCGTCACAAGACGAACCTCTTCCATCCCGGCTAGCTCTTCCTTCAACTCAGGATGCAATTCCAGGAACAACCGCAATTTTGCTACTGTTTGCTCATCCAGTTTGTCGTCCAGATAATCGATGAAGTAAACCTCGTAATTTTCTTTATTAATCACGTTTCCCGTTTTATTAACGAATGAGATCCGGAGAGACCAAAAATTCTTTTAACGCAGCGCGGCCGCGGTAGATATATACTTTCACTTGTGCTTCACTTAAACCGGTGATCTCACCAATCTCCCTGTAGCTATACCCCTCATAGTCGCGCAGTAGAATTACCGATTGTTGAACGGAAGGCAGTCTTTGCACCGCACATTTCAACACCTCTTGCGCATCTGAATACTGTTCCGAATGAGCAAGTTCAATTTCGCCTACTAAGGAAACGTCAACCGTATTTTTCCTGCGCCGAGAGCTATTGATCAACAAATGATAGGCTGCAGTAAACAAATAACTTTTCGATTTTTGTCCATCGACGCCTTCCCGTAATCGCCACATTTTTTCAAAAGCATCCTGAACCACATCACGAGCATCCTCTTCGTTTCGCAAATGAAAAACCACGAAACGAAACAGCCCATCGGCGTAATCATCAACGCATTTATTGAATTCAGCAACCGTCATTCCGGAAATACGACATGTAAAGCAGCGTAAAGTTACAGTAGACAATAAAAAAATACTCCTACTATTGGAATAGGCACAAAAAAAAATCCGCCCCTTTCGGAGCGGATTGTTCAACACCATAAAATATGTTAATCAACGAGTCGTACTTCGACTGCGTTTAAACCTCTTTTACCTTGTGTGACTTCGTACTCAACGACATCGCCTTCGCGGATTTCGCTTTTGAGTCCGGTGACGTGAACGAAGACATCTTGTCCTGTTTTTTCGTCACAGATGAAACCAAAACCTTTGGTTTCATTGAAGAATTTTACTTTACCTTTTTCCATTTAAATTATTGGTTGTGATTAATTAATATGTTGCAATATCGTCATTATTAACACAGTAACCTAATTTATTCTTCCCCCCGTCCCTAAAAGGTGGTATTCAGCCCATTTAGACTGTTTATGATCGTAAAATAGTGGTGACCTTTATTCGCTCATGATCTATAAAACTCAGCGAAAAGGCAATTAAAGGCAAATTGATTACTGCTTAATCAAGCTAAAATGGATGATTTGCTTTCCGGTAATTACAACTACCAAATACTGTCCGGAAACCCAGCCCGAGAGGTCAAGTTGAGCAGGTACTGCTCCAACATCGCCATTTTCACGATATATAATACGACCTAACATATCCCTTACTTCTATTACCATGTGCTTACTATCGTTATCTGTTACTTGAACAAACAATTGGTCGACAGCCGGATTGGGATAGACCTTCACGCCAGTGGGATCAAGACTATATGCCATTAAGTTGGTCGTCAACAATTCCTGGCGGTGGATAGTGTGCCTCGCTGTGTTGGTAACCATTGCCGCTATGGAATCCTGAAAAATATACGCTTTATTTCGAATCAAAGTATAATCAGGTAGCGAAGGCATTTGATCAACAGAATACGTAACATACCCGCGACTTCCCAATGGATCAGCAATAGCATCAGGGAAATGCACGTGCGGGAAACGCCACTCCATCACGTTTTGTCCGTAAGTACGGAATATAAAAGGATGACTGGCAACACCTGCGCGAATACTGTTTATATCAAGACTTGCGTCGAGCGTGTCACGCACTACCAAATCAGCAGTATCGTTCATAAGATTAGCGAAAGTGATAGTGTACTGCAACTGCTGACCGGGATCAATAAAGCGATCGCGGGTTACACCCATCGGATAACCTGTTTTCTCGTTAGGTGACCATGGCTGATTTACAAGCACACAATGCTCTGCCTGCACAGGACCGGCATCGTCATAATATTGCAACGGAATTTGCCCAGACAACCAGTTCACTAACGATCCGCACAATTCTACTGACGCTTCAGGTTTAGAGTAATAGGGAATACCTGGATGCTGATCAACCTCTACCCTTACAGTATGTCCATTACCGAAATACGAGAGCAAAAGACTATCGCCCGCTGACAGCTGGATCGAATCAACACGAACAAGTACTCCATCTAAGAAGTATCTTGCTGCCGTGCGTTGCTGCTGAGTTTGCCCTTGATTAATAATTAAAAATTCAGCTGTATCCAACCGGCAGCTACCGGAAATAGTCAGCATTGAGCTGTCCCAATTGGCAATATTATTTTGTCGGATTGAATAACACGGATCTATAGGGAAAAGTGTTGCTTTAACACAAATTGTTAGCGCATTTACAACGGCACACGTTACATCAAATTTCAAATTCACCAATTTCGTTTCACCCGGTAGAACATC
>JBEGUX010000131.1:0-16568 GCA_041178685.1 Bacteroidota bacterium | reverse complement strand
AATGGGAAATAAAAACCAATGGGGTTGGTTTTGCATAAACATAATATTCAAGGAATTCACCGTAAGCATCCAAAAAGGTAATACCGGCTTCGTTGTATGCATGTGATCTCAATTTAACGATTTCTTCTTGCTTCATGCCCTGTGATTCATAATGCCGCTGTTTATCTTGCTCAGGTTTACCGCCAGCCCATTTATTGATATTATGTCTGTATGTAATAAGTGTATATTCTCCATCATCTATTGAATATTCTAAGAACTCATGTCCATTCTCCCAAACAAAGAAAGCATCAACAAGTCCTGGCACAAGATCTTTATCAAATAATTGTTTTAGATAGTTAAGAATTGAAAGACGATTATTATCCATTTGCTTTATTTTTATGAAACTTATTTAATGTAATACTGAATTTTAAATGCAACTACCTCATCATCTCCCTCCACCCTTCCACCAGCATCACCATCGCCAGAGTGTCGAGTTCGCAGTAACGAAGCAATGCGTCGGCAATTGCCTGGCGCTGATCTTGTGGTACGGAGCCAAATTGGAGGTAGTTGTAAGCCGTTAAGGCTGCGCCGCCATCCGCTACACCGTCAAATCCTTTTACCAACCCGTCCAGCAACTCACGGTCAAATCCGTCAAACACCGGCTGCAATGTCTTGTACGGATCGTTGCCTTTCTCCGGCTGTATCCATACGTGATCGTCGTAATTCAAACTCGTCGCGAGCTTCCCTGCGCCTTTTCCATATTTGCCGGGCACACCGTACTTTGAACGGAGAAACGCACTGTCACGTATAATAGCAGGCAACACCTGCTTGAGTGAATTGCTGCCACCGGCATACGGCGAATAATAATAGCGAAGCACGATTTCATAAAGATCAATCATAGCACGCGATCCATGGCGGTAGGGCTCATTCTTCGCCGGACGAACTTTGGTGATGCTATCAATGAAGTTCAGCAAGTCCATGCGTTCTGTCTCCGGCAACAAACCTACAGCGTCGCTGAGCTGACGATGCAACATCCGTAAATACGTGTTCTCGTGATTATGGTACCTGAAGATGCTTCCTTGGTGCGGTTCAAGCGATGCACGCAACGCACGCACAAAGTCAACATTCGGATACACGCCGGGAGCCTGATGCAGAAACTGGTTGTGATGCTCTACCCTTCCGTCATCATGAAGTATGTGGTGGGAAAATTGAAATGCGATTCCTTGATACGGCTTTTTATCCCGGTGAAATGGCAACGCCACCATGCTCGTTTCAAAATCGATCATGTGCAACGGCCACTCCCATTGCGTCATCTCTTGCGCAAATCCTTCCTTGTCAAAATAACTTTCCGCGATGCCGTCTTTCACGCGATTCACTTGCTCCATCCTGCGTTGCAACTTTGATAGCCCGGGATTATCCGCTCCCGGTCCACTCGTCATCACATCCTCTTCTTGTATATCACGGAGAAAGAATTTGTTTTTACGGATCAGCTCCTCCGAAAAGCTTCGGCTACCGCTGCCTCCGCCCCAGATGTCGAGCACCAGCGGAGCCGACAACTCGTCTTCACTTTTCCCGGTATGCTTTTTCCAGCACTCCATAAAACCACTCTTTTGATCAGCGTCTCCGGGCTTTGTCCAAAACTGACAGTCTTTGCATTTCTTTCCGATAGGAGTGAAAACCTGTTCGTTATTAGTATAAACACGCTCACATAGTGCAACAAATTCTTCAAAACTTAATCCGGTATCGTAGTCGGTTGGTACCGGATATTGATGCCGGATCTTTTCTAAAATCGTATCCATCGGCACAGCCTCTAGAATCGGCGCACCCAGATCGGCTGCTGTTATCCCTTGTTGCGGAACCACCGCGGTTGTTTTTCCATCACGGCTGATCTTGAATTTCTGGTTGAGTCCGTCAACCGTCGCCACTGCATTTTTATTGACCAACAATAGGTTTGCTTCGACTTCCCACCCAGTCATGGCTTTAGTAACCACATATTTCTGAAATGCCAGATCATAGAGATAAGAAACCCATTTCGAAGACACCTTCTCGGTGCGCGCCTTCTTGTTGATGGATAGGAACTTGTACGGATTATCCGTTGCCTCCTCGTCAAGGTTGGATTCGTCTTCTCCGTCAATGGATTTCGCTTTCACTTCGTACAATCGCAAGCTGTTTCCCTCTTTTACCACAATATCTGCTCGAATGAAAAGATTATTGTAACGGAACGCCGCCTCTGCAATCACCACCCTGCCCGGACGAGCAAGCATTTCTTCGGTGCGCTGCAAGGCCTCCTCATAGTTCAAGGTGTCAACGGTGATTTGCTCCGCAACCGGATCGTCGCAGAACATATACTTGGACAACTCGCCCACCTGAAATCCACCTTCAGCAAGCGCTTTCAGGAATGGATCGTCCAAATTCTGGTCGGCGTACTCCTTCTTTTTGCCGGTGTAATACAATTTGGTAAGACACTCGAGACCAAGTTTGAACCTGGATTTAGTAAGGTAAGGTGAACGCATAAACAAGTGAAATTACACGAGACAGTACTATCAAGGCTTTATCAATCTGCTCACCTTGAAAGTAACTCTTTTATGATAAATACGCAATCTCTTCCCTTTTCTTAAATGAGTAGTGAAAAAAAATCCGGCACTTTTTCTAAAAAATCTTTGCCGGCCACTTAAGAAAACCGGTCCTGCAGCGTCTTGTAAGTGAAAGGACGTTGTAAAACCATGAAAAATCCTAAAAATCTCGCTGAATTCCTTGCCGGACAGACCATCGTGCAGCTCATCGATGAATACCATTACCTCTACGGTGATAATATGGCCTATGCCGTCGATGAAACCAAAGCACTGTTAAAGACCTACCGCCGTGAGCTGGGAAAACGACTGCGCCTCAGCGGCCCGGAAGTGCGCGCCTTCATCCAGATATTCAAACTGAGCGCCTGGGACGGTGTTGCCGCTAAGTCCGACATGACTCCACACTGGGAAAAAGACCTCAGCGGAGCCGGAGAGCTTTTCAAAGCACTCCAACTGCTGGAAATGAAAGGACTGATCTTGCGCAAATCATCCTTTCAACAAAAGATCTCCTTCTCTATTCCGCCGCAAGTATCGAAAGACGTCTATAACAACCGCACTCCCGAAACGCATTGCACGAAGGTGGATGCCTACGGGCTTGCGGATCGCATCAACGACATCGTGCAACGTATCGATAACGGACAAGTAGATCAGGACGATGCATTCACTATTCTGTCTTCCGTTGTGGACCGCAACCGCGAGTTGAGTTTCAGTAAAAAGTTCAAACGCTGGAACCTCGCAAAAGAGGAAGGATTGCTCGTAGCTTATCTCTATGCAAACACATTGCTGGATGAACGCACCGTGCAAACCGACGCCGTTGTAACACGTCTATTTGGAAATAGCGGCCGTGCCAAATCCATCAGCATGCGTATTCAACGCAAAGATGGTCCGCTCTTCGCCGGCAACATCATCTGTCATGCCGATGAAGAGTTCCAAACCGGCAACCGCATCATGTTAAGTGATGAAACCATCGCCGCTTTGTTTGATGAAAAAGAAATCTCCCGTATTAAAACGAGTACAGTACCACAGCAACTTCTTCCGGTAATCAGACACAGCAACATCAATCACAAACAACTTCATTACAATGAACGGGAGGGAAAAGAAATTGCCCTGCTGGAAAAAAGTCTGGAGCAAAGTGCTTTCCTGCGCATTGCCGGCGAACTCAAAAACCATGGGCTCTCTCAAGGATTAACAGTGTTGTTGTATGGTCCTCCGGGAACAGGTAAAACGGAGTCGGTACTGCAGCTGGCACGTGCCACAGGAAGAGATATCATGAAAGTGGATATCGCCTCACTGCGCGATAAATGGGTAGGAGAATCTGAAAAACAAGTTAAACGTGTTTTTGAAAATTACCGCGAACAATACAACAATACTCCTTTAGCGCCCATACTGCTGATGAACGAAGCCGACGGTATCATCTCCAGCCGTACGCGCGAAGTGAATCACTCGTCCGACCAGATGCATAACGCCATGCAAAACATTCTGCTGGAAGAAATGGAGTCGTTCAAAGGTATTCTTATGGCAACGACGAATTTTGAAAGTAAACTCGATCCGGCTTTTGAACGCCGCTTCCTTCACAAAATTAAAATCGACCTTCCTCATCCAATCATCCGTGCAAGAATCATATCCGACCGCATTCCTTTCTTGACGGAAGCGGAAGCTCATCATCTAGCTGAAACATTCGCTCTTTCGGGAGGACAACTGGATAACGTGACAAAAAAAATCGTGACATCACGTTTGCTCACAGGAAATACTCCGGCCTTTGAAGAAGTATGCTCCTGGTTTGAAAGTGAAACACTGAACGGAAAAAAACAACGAAGCCAAAGCATCGGATTTCAGTTGGGAAAAGAAAATTTGATGGCGCATTAAAGTTCCGGCACAGTATTGCGTCTTTATGTATATAGAACAAGTACTAACAATAGATAATATGAAAACAATAATGAGAATCCCGGTAAGAATGAAAAGTATGATTGTTTCAAGTATCATCTTCACTTTAACCGCCTGCGGTACAAACAAGCAGGTGAGCAGGGTGGATGACAAGGAGAAAGTAGTTCAACCTTTTTCTTCTGCAGAATTTCGTTCGGACGACAATTACCTCCGCTATGTGGCTTCGGAAGAGTCCTCTGACCTATCTGCTGCCAAATCGCTTGCCTTTATTCAATCGCAAACCGGATTGGTAATGCAAGCAAGTAAAGAAGTAGAAGGAATGTACAGCAACTACCTCAACTTCTCAAAAGGAGCACAAAGTAAAGATGCTGTAAAGCATATTCAATCCTTGTTTGACGGGATTGTGCAAATCCGTCTTCCACGTACCACAATCATTGGTGAAGAGGTGTACCGTGATAAGAAAACCGGTAAATACACCTACTATGTTGCCTCTCAAATCAGCATCAGTGATTTGGAGAAAGAAAGTCTCCGTCTTGCAGGAGAGGAAGCTGCCTTGAAAGAGGTCATCGATGAGAAAGCTTACCGCAACTTCATGGAACAGAAGCTTCGTGAAAAACGTGCTTCCCGTTAATCGCTGCTATTCCGTAACTGATTTTTCCGCTGATATGAAAACAAACGCATTCATCGTCTTGCTGTTGCTGGCAACTCTCCAGCATTCGCTTGCCAACAAACCGCCGGTGTTGGTGAGCGGAACAGCAAGCACGGTGTTGCGAGATGATGAAGCAAAAACGGAACAGCTTGCCCGTCTGGTGGAAGAGGCACAATCCAATGCCATGCGTAGCGCCTTTGGTAACATTGTGCTACTCGACGAACAGCTGGAGGTGGACTACGAAAAGTCAAATAACATGGAAGAGACGTCCGGTAAAAAATATCATAAAAAAGTGAGCGGCTGGTCGGGTGGCACTTGGATAGCTGACAATAATCCGCCGGAAATTACTGAATCAGAAAACGAAAAAGGAGAAGTCGTGATGACGGCAAATGTTCGAGGCTATGCACAACCGTTCCGTAACAACAATATTCCGTTCCAAACGGAAATCGGAACATGCGACACAGGCGGTTGTCCAGCGCGGATTTTCCGCGCGGGCGAACCGGTCTTCTTCCGTTTCACTGCCGGTAGTAACGGAAGCCTGATGATTGCATTGGAGGATCCGACGGAAGAAACTGTATCGTTCATACAGTCTGCGAATGCTATGCCGCTGCAAGTGATGAACGGAATCGCTACACAACTTCCGCCGCAGGATTTTACTGGTAATCTTGTTTTAACAGTGAACGATGAAAAAAATAACATACGGCAATATGTCTGGTTTTTCTTTTCGCCCAATGCGATGCAAGCGCCGGCAACAGTAATGAACAAAGATGCTATTCCGGCAATGAGTGTACCTGCTTTTCGCAGTTGGTTTCATCACGCATTGCTAAGCGACGATCAGCTTCAGTTTACTTGTACGCCTATCACCGTTATTCCAAACACCATCCATGAATAAGCTGTCACCCCTCGTTTCTTCGATCTTCATCGTGCTCACGGTGTCCGGTTCGGTTTGCGGACAAGCGATCAGCAATATCCGGACAGTGCAAACGGGCGATGTGCTGGAAATTCATTTCGACCTTGTTGCTTCTGCCACAAAAACATACACAATAACTCCTACCATTACCACACGTGATGGTAATACAATTGCGCCTGTGAGCATGATGGGAACAAATTTGAATGTTATTGCCGGTAACGACAAGACCATTCGCTGGGATGTGCTAAAAGATATTTCGTCACTCGAAGGAGATATTATGACCTCACTCGCTATTCAAGAAAGCGGGGTACGTGCTCCTGCATTTGCGGCTGTTGGTGGCGGACCTTCCAACGCTTTTCTGTCGATGCTGCTGCCGGGATTGGGCGATGTATTTGTCAATGCGCCAGGAGAACAAGTGATGATAAAACCCACATGGATCATGGCCGGCTATGCAGTATCTGTTGCACTCGCTTATTACGGGTTTGAACAATCGAAAGAAAATTATTCGGGATATCTCAGCGCAGCACAGCAATACGAAATGAATACCTACTACGACAAGGCTCTTTATTACCGTGAGAATGGTTACTTCTTTGCCACGATTGCGGGAGCTATCTGGATTTCGGATGTGCTGCATGTAGCTGTGAAGGGATCGCGTAACAATAAAAGGTTGCGTGCAGTAGCTGCCGGAGGTTGGCAGCTTTCCGGAAGCTTAGTTCAGGATAAACCCGTAGTTGTTTTACGTTACAGCTTCTGATCATGAAAAGAATCCTATTCTTCCTGGCTGTGTTTACCCAGCTGAATGAAACTGTAGCGCAACAGTTTCACAGCAGCTGGAGCTACGTTGCTTTTCCACAACATAGCCGGACATCTTTTCACGAATCGGTCGAAACCCTTGATCCGCTGACGGTAAATATTCCAACAGCTAAAACTCACCGCGAAAGATATGCCTTGATTATTGGAAACGAAGTGTATGATCAGTACCGTCTCGGACTTCCACGAGTGGCGTACGCCGTGCGCGATGCGAGGGCATTCCGCGAATTTGCACGCCGTTTTTGGGGTGTTCCCGAAGAAAACATTTTTTACCTGGAAAATGCAACGGCCGGTCTGATGCAATCTTACGTGGAGCGGTTATCACTTATCCTTCGCACTGCTCCTGCGAACGCAGAAGTCTATTTTTATTTTTCCGGTCATGGCCTACAATCGGCAAGTGACAAATCGTTTCTTCCTGCAGCTGTGGATAACGATCCGCTAAATAGCGGAAACGGAAATGATTTTCGCGACATGATGGATAAAATCAGCTGCAGCGGAAAATTAAGTGTGTTCGCTTTTACGGACGCATGTTTTTCCGGACGTACGCGTGACGGCGCAACGACACTGGCAGCACGAGGCATACGTTACGAACCGGTGAAAGGAAGTTTACCCGAACGTGTCGTCCTTTTTGCAGCGGCTAAAGAAAATCAATTTGCGTTCTCCTGGAATGAAAAACAACACGGCTTGTTTACGGCCGTTCTGCTGGAAAAATTGCGCAACTCACCTTCGGGAACTTCATGGAACGACGTAGTGAATACCGTGAAACCGGAGGTGATGGAAAAAGCGGCACGGATGCACTTCGCTGCGCAAGAGCCGGTACTGACAGGAAGTCCTGCAGCACTACAGCATTTCAAACAACGTACTATCAGCAAATGAAACACCACCTATTCATAGCATCCTTGTGGACAGCCGTACTGTGGCTATCAGGTTGCAGCAAAGACGAATTGCCACGGGTGAATCCAATGGATCAGGAAGTAGCGAACGGCAATGGCGCATACGGCTATCCCGTTGTATCAGACGGTTCGCTCGATCAAATCTACGCTAACGGTGCAGAATTCTCGGGGTCGGTAATAACAGACGGTGGAACACCGGTGGTGGAACGCGGAGTTTGTTATAATTACAGCGGAAATCCATCCATCTCCTTTTACAAGATACGCGCAGGCACCGGACCCGGACAATACACTTGCTCGTTCAGCGGCCTAGCTCCGGGCTTCACGTATTACTTGCGTTCCTATGCGATCAATGCAAAAGGAATCAGTTACGGGAATGTGCTTTCGTTCACTACACCTTTTTAATAAAACTCTGTAAAATCAATAATTGATACTACTATGAAGAATGAATTGCAGTTCCTACATGAAAGACTTCACTACTTCCACCAATCAAAAAAATACGATCGTGGACTCAATGACCACCTGTCGTCGATGCTGGAAAAACTTTTGTTGCTTCGTAGTGACGATCCGGAAGGAACACAAGCGGCCAATGAAGTGATAGACCTGATCAAAAATCACCGGCTGAAACTGCAGTATCATGACTGGTGCAACATTTTGCAATTGCATATGTGTCGCGGTAGCTTTTACGAAATAAAGGTGGGATTTGTCGCCGTGAAGCTAACGTCATTCGTTCACAAGCACGTAAAAAATCACAAGCGCGATTTGCAGTTCATTATGGCCGCCGTGTTCATGGGGTTTGAAAACATGCTGGAGCCTGTTTATCCATACTATTACTACTCGATTGCAGAAAATCGCGGTGCAAAAAATACTTACTTCAGGGAAAACAGTCTTTTGTTTGAAGGAGTTGCTATTCCGTATCATGCCGTTTATGCAGCATTAGTAAAGGAATTGCCGCATTCCATTTACACACAAACAGGACGAAATAGTAAGCGTAAGCTGAAAGAAGGTATGCTCGGGTTTCCGGAAGTATGGTCGCAGTACACTTGGAATGATTTCCAAAACGGCTACAAGGAGCTGCACGATAATTTTATGAAACGTAACGGCAGACCCGTTGAACCGGCGGACCTCCTTGTTGCCGGGCTTACTCATACGAATAAGTATCACGGTTTGCGGCTCTTCGACCGTAATGAATGTCCAAAGTTGAATAACTGGATTGAAAATTTGACCGGTGAGCACCGCACTGCCATTGAGGAATTTGAAAATTCGAGATGGGAAAAAATAAGCGAATGAAAGTACTCGTTTTTTATTGGTGATTCTCTAATTCGAATATGTACTTAAACAAAACAGCTATGAATATCTTGTTCGTCAAGCCCGTTTACGAAGAAGTGCCCGACAAGTATAATTTTCAAATGGTGATGCAAGCCTCTGAACGCCAGATTTACCGCATAACCGGTTATGTGAACGGAACAAAACTACTGTTGATATTCGCCATCTGCTTCAACTTGTCTTTAGCGGCTATTATAAGCTGGTGGCTGATACCGGTATTGTATCCGCTGACATGGATTTGTTCAAGGCGCTACCATGTGGCAAAATTTGAGCTGCAGATGGAGTGCTTTATGCGCGGCTTTGTAAGGGAGGTTTATCTCGAATCAATCACCGGCGTGAAAAGCGAATTGCTGTGCCAGATATTTAACAGCAAAAGAAATGCGCGGTAAATTTTATCCTAAGTATGCAGGGGAAGTAGCTCAACTACTTAAAAGATGGGCAGCCTATAATCCAGGCATTGGTCAAGAAAAAAGGGGATCAAATTGATCCCCTTGAACTGAAGTACTTTTTCAAAAACTCCCTGATTTTCTTGAGTGCAAAAAACTTTGCAGACTCTACTTGTGACATTTTCAATCCCAATCTTTTAGCAATTTCACTATTATTCAACTCTTCAAAGAGATAGAGGGTGACTACTGGTTTTTGGATTGCACCAAATCCTGATATACAATTCAACACTAAATCTCTCACCTCTTCAGATCTTAAATCATCATCTGTTTGAATATCTGATTGAAGAGTGTCTTTTAAAGTTATCTCATCCCCATCCTCACTGCTGTAAATCACCTCATCAATGGATTGGGTGGGAAATCTCTTTTTATTTCTCAACTCATCCACTAATTGATTCTTAAATGACCTGGTGATAAAATAATATACACTTTCATTTTGGGGAAGATTACATTCATAAATAAGTTTAATAACCTTATCTCTTATTATATCTTCCTTATCCTCCTTAGTGAAAGGACTATTTTTGAAGACTTTTCTTCCAATCTCTTCCACTAACTTCCAGAGTTTAACAGTGGATTTTTCATTTTTCTCATTATGTTCTTGAATGAGTGCAAGGATTTGTTTGGTTTCCATATACATCTGTTTTTAAATTGTTTCGCGTTTTTAGGCCGTAAGCGTTTCCACTTTCCGATGGCCGGCTGAGGAGCTTCGAACTGCGCTTGTTTTCCGATGTGTATGGTTGTTTTCATTGAGGTTTGTTTTGAGATTGATTGTTTCGGTATTTCTATTTCAGTACTTTTTATTGGCTTTTTATTCAGTTCCTGTCTTTTTCTAAAAGATTTCCGATTTTCTTTTATTTATTTTCGGGTAGGCTTTAGTTGAATTTTTGACCTGTTTTTCTATCAATTCTTTTTTTTTGTAAAAAGGTATCAGCGTTCGAATAATTTTTTTCTTTTCTTGAAAAACTGACGATTTTAAAGGTTCACGGGGTGAATTCTCCCGGTAGTTGAACCGGTTTATCCGGAAGAACTATTGCATTTTTTAATCAGTTCTATTCTCTTACAAAAAGGTATCAGCAGCTGAAAAATTATTTTAGCTGATCCGCCGTACCGTCCGGTTTCCCCGCTTTTTGTAGTAGTTCCCTTTTTTATAAATAGGTTTAAGAGTTGGGGAGAGAATATTTGTTGTATTCCAAAAGATGATTCGTTCTATTTAAAACAGCAATCCGGTGAGGGTGAAAAAGACTAAGATGTACACCATAACATGTCAAGCAGAAGAAATCTATCAAATAGGATCCCATCCAGAAAAAAAATGGCACAGCTAAAAAGCCGTACCATTCCGAAATAAACTTGATTGGCATCCGAAATAAAACTCGGTAACCATTATCGACGACCTATATGCTTAACGAATACAAGCCCTACTGTCCTGTCCTGCGATCCATCTCCTGTTTTATGATCGCTGCTTTTTCGTAGTACTCCTTTTCAACGCAGTAGTTGAGTTGCTTCTCCAGCTCTTTGTAAGTCATCTCTTTGAGTTTGTCGGTTGGTTTTTTCCGCTTGGGTTTTTCTTGCTGACCAACCACCGTGTAATTGACCGTGACTTGCATATCATGAGTTGGCGGTAAACTAAGAGGAGCCGGATTTTCGGCAGCCGCTTGTGTTTTTTTCCGGCTGGTCTTCTTGGAAGAAGGTGTTGCCGATTCATCAAACCAACGATTAATGGAAAATAACAACAGCGGATCCGGTACGTAAGCACCGTAGGAAAGACGATGCTTTTTATAAAAAGCCACCAGTGCTTTATCGCGCGCTTCGCCGGCGGGCAAGTTACGGATTTCGCAGAGTTGCTTGAACTTAATACACGCCTTCACGAAATTCGGATCGCTGATACATTTCTTTACCTGACGCTGCGTGTATGAATTGTATAGTTTTATGGCTCCTTCCCGGACAAAGTGAACCCTTTCCTTGCCACATCGTCGGCAGCAGGTTATATAGTAATTACCTGCTTGATCCAGGTTTTTAGTTTTAACGAATGAACAGTTGAACCAATAGCACTTCCAGGACATGGCTTTACAGTTTTAGGTATTATTATACTACCCCTTCCGGTTAATAGTGGGATTATGCTAATCCCACTATGTTGAAGTATTTTTTGAGTAGCACTCTAAGGCGTTCAAGCCCGTGGGACTTAGCAGTCTCCACCTGTGATTTCTTTAGACCGAGTCGTTCGGCAATCTCAGAATTGTTCAGCCCCTCGAAGAGGTGGAGTCGTAACACCTTTACTTGAAGTTGGCCCATTACTGAGAGGCATTTTTCTACAGCAGCCCTGTTTTCACGGCTGATCAAGAGGGCATCCGTACTATCATCTGAAGGAATCGTTTCTCCGAGTGTTACTGATGCACCCTCTTCACCGGTGAAGATTTCCGATTCAAGTGCTGTTTCGGTGAAGTTGTTGTTCTTCCTGACCTTATCAATCAGGTGGTTCTTGAACGAGCGGAAGATGTAACTCTTTGCTGTTTCGTTTTGTGGTATCCGGCAAGGGAAGAGCAAGTCCATGGCTTTGTTCTTCACCAAGTCTTCTTTGTCTTCTTTAGTGAAGCGGCTTTGTCTGAAGACGTAGATTCCAATGTTGACCAGTTCGTCCCAGAGACGTTTCGTGGCAACCGGGTTGTTGGCAATGTGCTCTTGAATCAGAGCGAGAATTTGATTGTTTTCCATAGTTATCGGATTTTAAGTGTTTACAAATGCGCAGACATCTATCCTGCGGACGTCGCGTTACTGCGGCCGGGATAAAAAATCTGTTCTGCATTTGTAATCCGATGACTATGGTTGCTTTCATTTTTCTAGACTATTTTGCTTTTTTAACGCAAGTGTGTTTTCGATGCGGCGGAATTTTATCGTTTTTTAATTCCGGGCCGGTTTTTTTACTGGGGTTTAGAGGTTTTTGTTTTTTATTTTTGCTGCTCTATACTATAGACGTAGCAGCTTATCATTTCTTAAGTGCAAGTTAATTTTATTTTTTCGGAGTGACTGAAGTTTGAGTATGTAAACATGATTTTCATATTTAGTTTTTATGTTTTCTAAGTATTATACAACTCCGGAGAAAATTTAAACGGAGATTTTTAATTCACTGGGTTTTTTTATAATTCATTTCAATTCTAGTGTCTATATATGTAGTAAACGCTGCAAGACTTTATTTCTTAAGTGCCCGGTGAAAATTTTTTCGGCGTCTGCCTCAGAATTCTTACGGTTATGCGTTTTCATGATTTTTTTGTAGTTTCTATATATAGTACAATTGAGATGCTCGTTTTGCTACAGGTTTTGGAAAAATAATTTTAGAATTTTCTGTTCCTATTATTATTGCTGTTTTTTTGTGTTGTTAAGTCTATAGGTTCTAATACACAGATATAAGACTTTTCTTAAATGGAGGTTGAAGTTTTTTAGAGGACCTGAAGGCAGACTAAATCCAATTACTTGATTCGTTTTTCGCGGTTCCTCAAGTAATACCTATTGAAATAAAAAAGGTAACCTGGAAATGCAATTTTTTTTGTCCCTACTTTAATAAATACAAATTGCTCAGGACTGCCAAGCCTCGAAGTAGTTTAACCGGCGGCCTGTTGTAGTGGCTCCATTGCAGGAAATACCGGCTTCAAATACAGAAATTCAAAATGCGCCGGATACTTTCAGGATATCGGATGGTAAACTGTATTCTTTGGATGCGCTGATCAACGTTCAACCATGTATGAAAGCCTCGCGCGTTCTTGCTGAGAATTTTCCGGCAGATGATCAGATTTTGATAGAACACCCTTTTTGAATAAAAATCCAACTTTCCAAAGTGTTTTAAAAATATTTCAGGTGCCCATTTAAAAAAGCACCTCCTTCTGCGTATTCTCTACTGTACAACACATAAAAAAATAACAAAATGGGAAACGCTAAAGAAGTAATTCAACGTCTCTTGCAAAAGAGAAACATAGTAATTAAAGATGAAGTAATTACTGTAAAAAGATTCATTACCAATAACCAGCAATTGGTCTGTGGTAATGGTACATGGTCAAAAATTGACTATCTCAAGAATTACTGTGGTTACACAGTGGTGGTTGAATAAATAATGAAGGGGTAACTGATGAAAGCAGCCGGGTTATAAAATAATTTTCCCGGCTGCTGTTTCATTATTGATTGGATGTTATTTAGTATTACTAAATTGGTAGTTGATAATTTTGCTGAGCTTAATTAATCGCAATTGTCTTTGAGTTTTAAAAAAAATCAAAATATTTTGGCTCGTATAGAAAGAAATAAACTGCTTGATGCACTAAGCAAATTCACATTCAACGCCTTCGGGGTTATATATAATATATAGTGCGCCCCTTGGATTATTGAAGTTCAATTCCTGCGGGATTGACTTGCTCACTTCTAATACAGATTGGCTATTTACCTCCAAAAACCGAAGGGGTTTACAATCTACAACCGGGAAACAAATACAACAACCTGCTTGTTGTGTATCCGTTACCGTGAGTAAACCGTCCTTTAATATCGTCTGGCTAAAACGTGATCTGCGTACGCAGGATCACGAACCGCTACATCTCGCAGAACAAAGCGGACTGCCGTATCTTATTTTATTTTGCTTTGAGCCGGCGCTTTATAATTATCCGGATACTTCA
The DNA here is from genome assembly GCA_041178685.1 of Bacteroidota bacterium. Lineage (GTDB taxonomy): Bacteria > Bacteroidota > Bacteroidia > AKYH767-A > 2013-40CM-41-45 > Pollutiaquabacter. The sequence goes on along the minus strand of JBEGUX010000131.1, from coordinate 2,458 downwards.
CTACGCCACCTTCAATTTCAGTATCACTCTACTCTCGCCATGAATAAGGTGCTGAAAGGTTATGGCAAATCTGTCGTTGTCGCTCATGCAGATGCTGTCATTGTTTTTCAATACCTGATCGACCATTACAACGTCAAACATGTTTTCAGTCATCGGGAAAGTGGAACTAAAATAACTTGGGCCCGAGATATAGAGGTGCAAAAATTGTTTAGGACTAATAATATTACGTGGATAGAGTCACAACAAAATGGAGTGTTGCGCGGGATACGCGACCGCACCGATTGGGATGAACGCTGGGAGCAATACATGCAGCAGCCGGTAATACGTAATGAGTATTCACCAAGAACAAATGTGAAAATTGATCTGCCTTTTGCGCTGAAAAATGATTTCATTGAGCGTCTTCGGAACTACTCTGATAATTTTCAGCCGGCAGGAGAATTAAATGCATGGAAATACCTGGAATCATTTCTAGGCGGACGCGGCCGTGATTACAGCCGGCATATTTCCAAGCCACAAGAAAGCCGCCGCTCGTGCAGCCGATTGTCGCCTTATATATCCTGGGGAAACATCAGTGTTCGACAGGTGATGCAGTTTACCGGGGAAAATATCGAAAAGGAATTTCACAAACGTCTTTACCATAATTTTATAACGCGACTCCATTGGCATTGCCACTTCATACAAAAATTTGAGATGGAATGCCGCTATGAAACTGCAAACATTAATCGTGCATACGACGCGCTGGAATGGGAGAACGATGATTCGTTGTTGCAGGCGTGGATGAACGGCAACACCGGCGTTCCATTAGTTGATGCAGCGATGCGATGCCTTCATGAAACCGGATGGATCAACTTCCGCATGCGTGCACTACTGGTTTCTTTTCTTTGTCATCACTTGCTTATTGATTGGCGAAAAGGAGTGTATCATCTCGCGCAATTATTTCTTGATTACGATCCGGGCATTCATTATCCGCAATTTCAGATGCAAGCCGGAACAACGGGCATTAACACGGTGCGCGTCTATAATCCGGTCAAGAATTCACGCGAGCACGATCCGGATGGAAAATTCATACGCACGTGGGTACCGGAATTACAGCGACTTGATGCGAATCAAATTCATGCACCGTGGCTGATGACCGGTATGGAGCAAGCGTTTAGTGGTTTTGAGTTGGGAAAAGATTACCCACATCCTATAGTCGATCTTGAGTCGAATGTAAAAAGAGGAAGAACGATGATCTGGGAGCAGCGGAACACTGTGACTGCGCGCAGAGAAGGTAATCGCATTTTGAAAAAGCACGTGCGAAAGAAATAGGTTATGTAACTGCTGGAGGGTTGTCACGATGGTCTTTAGCTGATTGATTTCCCGCTTCGGGTACAGTTGACACGCGCACAATTAATTCGTAAATTCGTGCTCCAATTCGCCGACAAGCGGCTTTTTTAGCTGTTTTTCGGCTTTTTTATCCTCAACCGGAGAGGTGTCCGAGTGGTTGAAGGAGCACGCCTGGAAAGTGTGTATACCCCAAAAGGGTATCGGGGGTTCGAATCCCCCTCTCTCCGCAGCTTCGCAGTGAAGAGTGTAAAAAACAGTGCGGGTGAACAGTAGAAATACTGTTTACTTGCACTGTTTCTGTTTTTTTACACTTATAACTATCGGCGTGTATTGGAAGTCATTAGTCAGCGGTCTGTAGTCGGCAGTCAGTAGAATAATATTCTGAATTCTAAATTGAAACAGCTGTTTCTGTTTCTGACACTTATCACTATCGGCGTGTATTGGAAGTCGTTAGTCAGCGGTCTGTAGTCGGCAGTCAGCAGAATAATATTCTGCATTGTTAACTTGTATTCTTCTGCTTCAACTATTTCCGCTTTCCTTATATTTATTGTATATCAGCTGACAAACCTTATCCATCGCCTTGAATATAGCGGTGTCTATCGCAGGCGCTCTTGAAATACTAGTCAATGTGACAACAGCGTTGTATAACATCTCGCTATCTTTACGCTTAATGCGTTCAATAAAATTGATCTTATTACTTCCTTTTGGCGATTCGGAAACAATTACCTCTTCGGCTTTTTCGTCTAATGCAAATAATGTTGTGCTCATTTCTATTTATTATAGAGATTGTTTAATCATGTAAATGACACCTTCCGCTGGAATTGGTGGTCTTATTTCTACACCTCGTTCCCTTTTTCGTAGTTCCTGTACATTGTGTTGAAGTAGTACCCGATTGGTTCGATTTTGTCTTTGTAGAATTCCCGTCACAACAATTATAGCCTACTTTTCGATTATGTACCTTGCAATAACAACTGTTTGATTTGCTTCGATTACACTTTTGACAGAGCAACTGAATGTTCGAAGCGTCACTGCTGCCGCCACAAGAAAAAGGCATGATGTGGTCGTACTCTAAGCTTAATGTACTGCCGCAACATTGGCAGACGCCTCCGTCCCTGGAAAATACAATCCGCTT
>JBEGUX010000130.1:0-2729 GCA_041178685.1 Bacteroidota bacterium | reverse complement strand
CCGAAATAATTTTTCTCATTAAGGTTAGAGTAGAATTTACCTGCGTAATTGGGAGAAGCTGTACCAAACGGTACATAGGCGTAATAAGTTGTGTCCTCTGCACCTGGAGTTGCATCTCTGTAGTATAGCATTCTGCGAAGGTCAGGGGTAAGTTGCGACATGCCACTGTATCCTATATTCCACTGAACTTTTAATCCATTTTCATTCAAAGCATGATCTCCAGTAAGAACAGAATTATTAAAGGCGGTGGAGTTATACCAAAATGCTTCTGCTTTATTATCTTGTAAGTTTTCTATATCAAGGCCACTACGCATGATAACCTGGTCATTCGCGTTGGTGCTGTATATATTTTTGAATGAAATTTTAGAATGTTGTCCTATCTTATAGGAAAAGTTCAGCAAAGCTCCCCAAAACACATTGGAACGGTAGAGTTCATCATTGTATTCGAAGTTTTGCTGACCATCGAAATCAAAATCTGCACGTTCTGTAAGTAGTGTTCTTCTGGTATTCGAGTAGGTGAGTGCGCCAATGAAGCCAAAGCGGTCGTTGCCGTTTTCGTAAGAATTACCAAAACTGAACTGATAATTTTGTGCAAGTGGAGTAGAGGAGTTAGTAGTAGCTTGCCAATCATTGGGTAACATTTTTGACGCCTCAATTTTTTCGCTTAGTGTGGCAGATTTTAAATCTACACTGCTTGGAAAAGCATCCGGTAAGGCACGCGTTCCATCGTCTTTTCCTAACCAGTCTTTTTTACCGGTTGCATATGTTGTATAGGGATCAAATGTAGATTGACCGTTGTAGGAGGTGCCGGCAGAAAAGCTCATGAAGGCCTGGTCAGGGATGTCTTTGGTATTAATCTGCAACATTCCACCCGCAAATTCACCCGGAAGATCGGCTGATGCTGTTTTGATGATGATCAAATTGTCCAAAAGGTTCGCCGGAAATAAATCAAAAGAAAATGCTTTGCGATCGGGTTCAGTACTTGCCAACGGCACACCATTAAGCATTGCGCCATTATAACGATCGTTCAAACCTCGTACAATTACGAATTTTCCCTCCTGGATACTGGCTCCGCTTACACGCTTTACTACATCGCCGGTGTTCCTGTCGGGAGTACGTTTGATGGATTCTGCCGATACACCATCCTGTACAGTTGCGCTTTTCTTTTGCATCAACAATACAGATCCGGTGTTTTCGCGTTTCATTTCAGCAACAACAGTCACTTCATTCAACTCCTGACTGCTACTTTCCATGGTGACGTCCAGACGGGTTACTTCATCTGTTTTAATGGTCACATTTTGAACCGATTTAGTTTGGTAACCTACATAGCGAATGGTGACCGTATAAGTTCCTTCCGGAATGCCGGCAATGAAAAACTTACCATCTAAATCTGTGGTACTTCCAAGAGTAGTTCCATCAATCATAACCGGAACACCTATCAGTGTTTCAGCTGTTGTTTTGTCGATGATTTGTCCCGATAGCTTTCCCTTGCCGGGAACTGCAAATACACTGGCAGAGAGCTGAAGAAGAATAAAAGCGGCAAGAATAACACGATTTAACATACTTTGGATCTTGTAAGGTTGCTGTAAATTTATGTTCACTTTGTAATCCTATTCTTACCACAGTGTTATGCTATGGTTAATACGAGAAAGGCGAAAAACAATAGTCTTTCGCCTTTCTTATTTAATGTGAACGGTATGTTAATTCTTGGTGAATCTATAATTGGCTGATCCGCTTTCCGTAGAAATGGAAAGTAAATAGAATCCTGAATTTAATTGATCAGCAGGAATACTTACAGAGTTCATGCCTGAAGGATAAATTGTATTTGCAAAATTGATGACAAGTCTGCCTTGCAAGTCATAAACCGATAAGGAAATATTGGCAGATGTAAGTAATTCAAAACTGATTACCGAAGTGGAAGTTACCGGATTAGGATAAATAACCACAGGACGTGCAGAAGAAATTTCACTAACGCCAACAGAGTAATTGGAGTTCTGACAATTATAGTTCGACCAGGAAGCTGACCAATCATTTGTACCGAAAGCTCCACGGTAATTTACTACATCGAAGAAAGGATCCAATAAGGCGGATGCACTGAAATCAGCACCACTAAGAAGTGAAGATGAATTGTTGGGCATAAAATCAGGCTGTGCATAGTTATAAGGATCCATCAGATTCAAATCCGTAGGTAATGTTGAAATGGAGTTGCCATATGTGGCATTGTTATACCATGCAGCAATATCGAAAGAGCTACCCGATGCTACTGCCAAAGGAGTATTACAACCTGCTAATACAGTGTTTCGAACTTGCAGCTCATCAGCATTTGCATTAGCTTCACAATTGGCGCCGTCTACCAAAAGTCCTGTTGGGAAGCCGGCGATGGCTGAATTATACAACGAAGTTTTTGAACTTCTTCGGATATGTGCTCCGCGCTTATAGTTAGTGTTGAATGTGTTTCCTGATCCGGTGATTGGTCCAATTACAGTGGCATTGGAAACTTTGCAGTTGGTTATTGGAGGATTGGTGGTGCCACTGGCATCATTGTCAGATTCAAAACCGTTTGAACCGGAAATGTCAGCAACAGAAGAGTCGCGCAACGAAACGATAAACTGCATTTTACCTGTAAATCCAAAGTCAGTATCAAAATCATCGTCTAGACCTCTGTATGCAATGAGGTGTTTAGCGTTTACCGTACCGCCGAAAAACTCATAAGAATCGTCGCCGGAATA
>JBEGUX010000129.1:0-10030 GCA_041178685.1 Bacteroidota bacterium | reverse complement strand
CGGTACTTTTTGCTTAAAGATATTTGTGCCGTGAAGAACATAGACTCCCTACTAATAGCGAAAAAAATTCATGAAATTCGAGGAAGGAAGGTGATGCTAGATGCGGATCTGGCGGAGCTATTCGGAATTCCGACAGGGGCTTTTAATCAAGCAGTTAAAAGAAATTTTAGTCGATTCCCGGAAGATTTTATGTTTCAATTAGCTGAAAACGAATGGAATTCTTTAAGATCACAAATTGTGATCTTAAAGAAAGGTAGAGGTATGCACCGAAAATTTTTGCCTCTTGTTTTTACCGAGTACGGAGTCGCTATGCTTTCCGGAATTCTGAGAAGTGAAAGTGCGATACGAATGAACATTAGTATCATTCGCACTTTTATTAAGCTTCGACATCTAGCACTAGAGCATCAGGATTTACAAAGTAGAATTTCCTCATTAGAATCGAAATACGACCAACGATTCGAAACGATTGAGCAAGCCTTAGATTTTCTGATCGATCAGAAAGCAGTGGAGGAATTGCAGGCGAACAGGAAAAGGATTGGGTTTGGTCAGTAGTCGGCGTTATCAAGAAGCCAAGCGCAGCGAGTGCTTCAGTAGTCGGTAGTCGGTAGTCGGTAGTCGTTAGTCAGTAGTCGGTAGTCGGTAGTCAGTGATTAGGCAATATTTTACTCGAAATATTAAATCACAACTTCGAGTAACAACCTATAGACTTGCCAATCATCAGGGAATAAACTGCTTCTATGAGATTGATGGCGTATAATGAAAAACTGATCTTTATGGCATGGGAGCGCCGGAAGAACTTAAGGTCTATCAAATGGCCTTCGAATTAGCCTGCAGAATACAAGAAGTCACAAAACGCTTTCCTGACTATGAAAGATATTCCCTAATCGATCAAATACGACGATCATCACGATCAGTGTGCGCCAACGTGATGGAAGGTTATCGAAAAAGACGTTATCCTAAATCCTTTATCAGCAAGCTTTCGGATGCTGCAGGAGAGAATGCAGAAACCGCATTGTGGCTAGACTTCGCTCTGAAATTTAACTATCTTAACAGTGAATTGCACAAAGAGCTGAAATCCTACTGTGAAGGCATTGGAAAACTGTTGAGCTATATGATGAGCAATCCAGAAAAATTCTCCTGAATTTAATCAGTTAAAAGAAGCTCAAGTTTAGTAATAATGACTCTCAACAGCCGACTACAGACTACCTACCCATAAAGCACGCGCTGCGCTTGGCTTCATGATCCCACCGACTACAGACTACCAACTAAAAAAGCCGCCCCTGTCTCCAGGAACGGCTTTGAATAATTAGGTTAGAATTTAATTACTCGGCGATAACTTCAAAGTTCACTTTGGCTTTTACGTCTTTGTGCAGGTTAACCATTGCACTGTACGTTCCAAGTGTTTTGATATGATCGGCATCCAGAGTAATCTTCTTACGATCTACGATAACTCCATGCTTTGACAAAGCATCAGCTAATTGAAGAGCTGTGATAGATCCATAGATCTTGCCAGTTTCGCCAACTTTGGTAGCGATAGTAAGTGTCATCGCTTCGAGTTGCTTCGCTACTGATTCAGCATCGCCTTTCAGCTTAGCGGCTTTGTGAGCACGCTGCTTCATGGTTTCGCTCAATACTTTGCGGGCCGACTCGGTAGCGACAATCGCCAAACCGCGTGGGATAAGGAAGTTATTGGCATAGCCAGGCTTCACTTTTACGATTTCATCGGCATAGCCGAGATTATCGACGTCTTGTTTCAGAATGATTTCCATCGTGCTGTTCCTCCTTCTTTATTATTTCAACATATCGCCCACGTATGGCATCAACGCCAGGTGACGTGCACGTTTGATAGACTGTGATACTTTACGCTGAAACTTCAGCGAGGTACCGGTAAGACGACGAGGAAGGAGTTTTCCCTGCTCATTTACAAACTTCAGGAGGAAGTTAGCGTCTTTGTAATCGATGTACTTGATGCCGTTCTTCTTGAAGCGACAGTACTTTTTCTTTTGGTTTTCGACCGCTGGTGGATTCAGGTAGCGGACTTCGTTGGGTGTTGCCATTTTTTTGTTCCTCCTGGATTAAGCTGCTGACTCTTCTTGTTTCTTGACATCAGCGTTCTTGCGCTTTTTGTCGTTGTACGCGATAGCGTGTTTGTCCAACCGCACGGTGAGGAAACGCATAATCCGCTCATCCCTTTTGTACTCAGTTTCGAGCTTGCCGATTTCTTCGCCATTGCCCTTGAACTCCATCAGGTAATAAAACCCGGTGTTCTTTTTCTGAATAGGATAAGCCAGCTTACGCAATCCCCAATTGTTCTCATGAACAATTACGGAACCGTTGTCGGTGAGGATTTTGCGGAATTTGTTGACGGCATCCATCAGCTGCTCTTCCGAAAGAACAGGCGTAGCGATGAAGACCGTCTCATACTGATTTAACATGCTGGTTTTGATTGTTTTTAATTAGGGATGCAAAAGTAGTCATTTTCTGCATATTTCCAAATAGGGAGAAGGGAAAATAGTCAATAGTCGGTAGTCTATAGTCTGTAGGCAGTTGTTTTCTCTAGCAAGTTTTTATTTCAGTTTTAATCCTTCCGACTACAGCCTATTTACTACCGACTACCGACTAAAGACTACTAAACACATGCTATCTTCGCCAAATGCTTGGCCAACTGGTAAAAAACGTCAAAATCGAAGGTGTAGATGCCCGAGGTATTGCTTTTGGGCGTTTTTCGGGCGGACTTGTTTTGGTGGATAAGGCCGTGCCCGGCGATATTGCCAATGTGCAGGCGCTCCGATTGACCAAAGGTCAGGACGCTATTTATACAGGCCGAATTATTGAGTTAATTGAGCCATCGTCGTCCAGAATTGCCCCTTTTTGCAAGCATTTTCAGCATTGTGGTGGATGCCAGTGGCAAACGCTGACTTATTCTGACCAACTTCGGCTCAAACAACAACAAGTTGCCACTCTTTTTGACAGACACCTTCCAGTTGATAGCTCTACTCCATTGCCCATTGCATCACCGCTGGAACGCCATTACCGAAATAAAATCGTCTTCAATTTCTCCAACCGTCGCTGGATGACGCCGGAAGAAAAAGCCGATCCGGCTACTATTTTTCGTCCGGCCGCGGGCTATATGATGCAGGGCAAATATGATCACGCAATCGAGATTCACGCGTGCGATATTGCACCCCAATCCGCCATCGAAATCATGCATACTGTGCGTGACACAGCTTTAGAAAATCACATACCATTTTATGATATGCGAAAAGAGCAAGGTGTGTTACGACAATTAATGGTTCGTTACGGTGATAATGGTTCTATCTTAGTTCGGTTTGTCTTTGGTAAGTTTGATCCGAAAGCACTGGAACTTTTCATTCAAACAATTGCCAAAAAATATCCGGCAGTACTTTCGGTAAGCTACCTGATCAATCCGGATAAAGATGGAAAAGTTAACGAGCTGGAAACAAAAATTGCGTGGGGAAGTCCAACAATTCCGATAACGTTAAACGGCTTACATTTTGAAATGAGTCCGGGCTCTTTTTTTCAGACGAACACATTGCAAACAGAGCAATTGTATGCCACAGCTATTGATTGGTGTTCACTAACCGGTAAAGAAACGGTGTACGATTTTTATTCCGGAACGGGTACCATTGCGCTGAGTGCGGCGCGTCGTGCAAAGCATGTTGTAGGGATAGAATTTGTAAACGATGCCGTTGAAGGTGCACGCAAAAATGCACACCGAAATCACATCAAAAATGCAACGTTTATTGCCGGCGATCTTAAAGATGTAATAGCCTCCAATGCTATCAAAGTTAACGGTCAACCGGATGTCGTGATTACTGATCCACCTCGTTCCGGACATCACCGTGATGTAAACAACGCACTGCTTCAGATTTTACCGGATCGTATCGTTTATATCAGTTGCAATCCGAGGACTCAAGAGCGTGATGTTCGTATTCTTAGCAGCCACTACAGGTTGGAAAAAATCCAACCGTTCGATATGTTTCCACATACAGGTCATGTGGAGAATGTTGCGCTGCTGGTGAGGAGGTAGTGCGAATTGAAGAAGCGTTACTTTATTGCTTTTCGAGATTAGTTAAATATAAATCTCTTTTGCTTCGTGGCGTGTTGGCCGTCCACGCGCGTGCGAACCGCATGCGCTTCTCTGATCGAAGAAATCGCATAGGTTACTTGCGGTAGCATGCGGTTGGGCGCGTGGGGTCTTTTTTTGGTTACTTTTTTGGACAAGCAAAAAAGTAACCAAAGAAGTTCTTTTTTATGCATAACCTTTTTAATAAGTGTGGCATTCAATGAAGATTAAAAGTGTAAAAAGAAGACAACCGTAAATTATACTCAAAACTCTGATTATTAAACCATTAACATTAAATCAATAAATTCCACAATTTGGAATAAAAACACTGTTACGCTGAAAATACAGCTTTACTTTTCAGAAATAGCCCATACAAACCACTAGCGGTTGATTACCAACGGCTAACACCATATTTTTCCCTTGACTTACCGCCTTTAAAAACTATCTTTGCATAGGTTTTTTACAACCTGGATTTTACAGTTGATTTTCAAATGATACAACACCGTATCAGGCTTGGGGAAGCGGGAAATCAAACAAATAATCGATGTTAACGCCGCCACTCCCGGATTGTCCGGAAAAGCGGCGTTCGTTGTCCTTTGCAATAGAGGATTTTATTTAAAGTATGTCTGTTAAACTTAAAAACTACGCCCTAGGGCAATGGATAGAAGGTGCCGGAAACGGTGCTCCGCTTTTTCATGCCGTAACGGGAGAAGAAATTTACCGCGCTACCAGCGACGGACTGGATTTTGCTGCTATGCTAAATTACGGTCGTACAGTAGGCGGTCCGAAATTGCGTAAGCTATCTTTTCACGATCGCGCGAGGATGCTAAAGGCGCTTGGTCTTTACCTCAACGAAAAGAAAAAAGAATTTTATGCTGTTTCGGCGGCAACCGGCGCCACTAAAGGTGACTCTTGGATCGACATTGATGGCGGCATTGGCACTATGCTCGTTTTCGCCTCGAAAGGTCGTCGCGAATTACCGGATCAGCCTTTCCTCGTCGATGGAAATATGGAGATGATTTCGAAGAATGGAACATTCGTTGGTCATCACATCTGTGTTCCACTAGAAGGTGTCGCGCTTCACATCAATGCTTTCAATTTCCCGGTCTGGGGAATGTTAGAAAAGATTGCTGTCAACCTATTAGCGGGCGTTCCAGCTATTGTGAAGCCTGCATCATCTACTTCCTATCTCACCGAATACGTTGTCCGTGAAATCGTCAACTCCGGTATTTTACCTGAGGGAGCTCTTCAACTCGTTTGCGGTGGCGTAGGTGATATTTTCAATCATCTCACCTGTCAGGATGTAGTAACCTTCACCGGTTCTGCACATACCGGCAAAATGCTGAAAAGGCATCCGATGGTTGTTGAAAATTCTGTCCGCTTCAACATGGAAGCAGACTCTCTCAACTGTTGCATTCTTGGTCCGGACGCAGAGCCAGGTACAGAAGAATTCAATCTGTTCATCAAAGAAGTTTCGCGTGAGATGACGGTGAAGGCAGGACAAAAATGTACTGCTATTCGTCGCACCATCGTTCCAGCACATTTGACAGAGGCTGTAATTGCTTCATTGAACGAGCGCTTGAAGAACACCGTTATTGGTGATCCTGCTGTTGAAGGTGTACGCATGGGACCATTAGCTAGTCTCGGACAAGTAAAAGACGTAAAAGAAAAAGTACAACAATTACTTGGGGATTGCGAGTTGGTATATGGAGATGTAGAAAATGTTTCCGTTGTTGGCGCAGACAGTCAGCGTGGCGCATTCATCTCATCCATGTTGTTGTACTGCAATGATCCGTTCAATAAAGTTGCTCCACATGAAATTGAAGCATTTGGTCCGGTGAGTACTGTCATGCCTTATAAAACTGCTGAAGAAGCAGCTCAACTGGCGAAGATGGGAAAAGGAAGTTTGGTCGGATCTGTGATTACGAACGATAATAATTTTGCTCGAGAAGTTGTCCTTGGCTCAGCCAGTATGCACGGCAGAATGCTCGTCATCAATCGTCATTGTGCGCAAGAATCGACTGGTCACGGATCACCGTTAGCTCACCTGGTTCACGGTGGACCTGGTCGCGCGGGAGGTGGTGAAGAGATGGGCGGCGTACGTGGCGTTCATCATTACATGCAACGTACAGCGCTACAAGGTTCACCTACTACGCTTACACATATTTTAAACCAGTATTTGCCAGGTGCAGAAATCAAAGAAGATGTCATTCATCCGTTCCGTAAATACTTTGAAGAGATTCAGGTTGGCGATACGTTAATGACACACAAGCGAACAGTAACGGAAGCTGACATTGTCAACTTTGCCGGTATTAGTGGCGATTACTTCTATGCACATACAGACGAAACATCATTAGAAGGTTCCATCTTCGAGCGTCGCGTTGCGCACGGCTACTTCCTGATTTCCGCTGCTGCAGGATTATTTGTTGATCCGAAAAAAGGACCGGTATTAGCCAACTACGGACTAGACAATCTGCGGTTCGTTCAACCCGTATATGTGGGCGATACAATTCAGGTTCAACTGACCTGCATGCGCAAAACAATGAAAGACCGTCGCGAAGGACAACAGCCGCAAGGCGTTGTTGAATGGTATGTAGAAGTCAAGAATCAACGAGGAGAAAAAGTAGCGATTGAGACGGTGCTGACGTTGGTGGCGTGCAGATACTAAGTTCAAGAGTTCAATGTTCAAAGTTCAATCGAGTAAAATGTATAAAGTTTAAAGTAAAAGCCGAAAGTTTAAAGCATGAATGTTCAAGGTAATGGCCTAAAGTATTGGTATATAATTGGGAGCTATTGAAAATTACGTTTGAACTTTAAACCTTAAACTTTGAACCATAAATCTTAAATCTAGAACATCACCCAGTACAATAAGAAAGAAATTAATTAGAAAAAAATGTTATACGACACACTCAGCCGTTTTGAGAAAAAATTCGCGCACCTGAAGAAAAAAGGATTACGCATCAACGGATTAAAAATGATTGATCCGAAGCGCAAGAAGCACGTCATTGACGTGAGTCGTCCGCTGGTATTCGACAATCGCGAACTTCCCAAAAGCTTTGAAGGCATCGAAGTGAAAGCTATTATTCATGGCGATCTGCCAACAGAGTTCAGTATCGATCGTACTCAGCCCGACTGGTCAAAAAAAGAATACATTTGGGCACCGGAGCGTTTTGAATCGTTCGTCGATCGTTGCTCTGACGACATCCGCAAGAAACTCGGTGATCCTAAGATGTCACGAGAAGATATGCTCTCTGCATTGGCATTTGGCGATTATAATGCGCACGTTGAAAAGACGATGACATTGATCAAAGAAGGAAAACTACCACGCTATTCTGCGAATTAATAAACCGTATAGTCTACTGACTTTATGAACGGCAGCGTTACCACAACGATCAAAGATCATATTGCTTTCGTAACTTTTTTTCATCCGCAAAGCAACTCACTTCCAGGTACTATCCTGCGACAACTCGCAGCTGAAATTGAAGTTGCAGGAAAAGACGAAAATGTTCGCGTAATCGTACTGCAAAGTGAAGGTGAGAAAGCATTCTGCGCAGGTGCGTCCTTCGACGAACTGGTTGCCATCGAAAACCTTGAACAAGGAAAGGTATTCTTTTCCGGATTCGCAGCTGTTATCAATGCTATGCGTAAAGCTCCGAAGTTCGTACTCGCGCGAGTTCAGGGAAAAGCTGTAGGCGGAGGTGTCGGCCTTGCCTCTGCCGCTGACTACACTTTCGCAACCGAACATAGTGCAGTTAAATTAAGTGAGCTTGCTGTTGGTATCGGTCCATTTGTAGTAGGGCCTGCCGTAGAGCGTAAAGTTGGCAAATCTGCCTTTCAACAATTATCAATCAATGCCACCGAATGGCAATCAGCAGCATGGGCACTAAGCAAAGGACTCTATGCCGAAGTGCACGCAGATATTACATCGCTCGACAAATCTTTAATGGAGTTAGCGGAACGACTGGCTAAAAGTAATCCTGAAGCAATGCGATTGCTGAAACAAGTTTCCTGGGAAGGAACTGAAAATTGGGATTCACTACTGCTCGAGCGCGCTGCGATGAGCGGCACATTGGTACTCTCTGATTTCACACGGAACGCGATTGCCGCTTTCAAAACCGGCGTGCGTTAATTACAGATCTACAAATTAGAAACTGTAAGTTATTCCACCCATTACGTTTAACTGTTCCATCGGGTAACCAAACCATTGCTGGTAGCCGGAAAATCCGAGGTTATTGAAGTTGACGAATGCCGAAAGGATTTTTGAATAACGATATTCGAAACCGAGGTTAGCATCAAGATATGGTTTCAATCGACTCACCTCCTGATTTCCACCGGCAACATATTTCAGTGCATAACGCTCACCGACACCAAAGAGGGCGGCTTTCACCAGAATCTTATCCTTCAAATTGTAATCAGCTTTCAAGGTCAACACCGTACTTGGGCGATACCAGGCATACTGTTGAACATCGGTATTATAAGAAAACTGGTCAGCGTGGAAGGCAATACCAAATTTTTCTGTAGCGCGGTACAATAACTCACCGTGTACGTGAATCCGTGTAGCATCGTCATACAACAAAACAAAATTATTCACGCGCACCGAGTCCATTACGAAATACTGCAAGTCGGTGAACTTCTGATAACCAACATAAACGGTATATGAAAAATCATTGGCGAACGTCCCGTTTGCACCACCACTGACATCAAAGGTGCGAATGGTATTGGTAGTCATTTCAGAAGCCGCACTTACAAATGGATTTTCAGCGGTTATTGTATGGTAGTTATTCTTCTCTACACGACCATCCACTTTAGCAAAGAGACTTAACACACCATCTGAAACCGGCAAAAGCACATCCAGGCGGGGGAAAATATGGAGTGCTGCGTCATAGTTGGTCTCGGCTTCTACACCAACGCCTGCTTTAAAACGCACTTTATCCCGATTCAAAGCGATGTACGGATTAAATCGAAGAATATTTCGTTTGAGATCGGTATACAAGGAGAGCTCTTCAAAGCTTGCTTTAGTTTTGGAAAAGAAATCGAGCGAAAGATCAATACCGGCAAGTGTTTCGTTGAAACGCTTAAACACTCCACCTTCAAAAATAAATTCATTCTCTTTAGCACTGTAATTATCAGACAAAGCGGAGAACTGAATTACTGTCTTGTAATTCCATTTACTGCTGTCGAGCAGGTTCGACTGAAAAGCAAATCGTCCACCGAGATCACTGAAACGCTGGAGAATATCTTCGTCCTTCAATGAAAGCGCAGTATCGGATTTGTCGTAGCCGTAATAATGTACAGCATCACGCTTGTAAGTAAGATCGGCAGAGATGGTAGCATGATCGAGAAAATACCGTCCATCAAGGCGTGCCAGATTGTTGCTATAGCCGGCGAAATTATAGTCTTCAAAACTTGGCGCACCGGAGAGATGCTTGGCAGTGAATCCGAGTGAGCCTTTTTTTGAACGCAAAGAATTGATATATAACTCGCCAAGATATTTATCGTAATTGCCGCCGCCAGCCTTCAAATACGCACGGTAAAGTTTGGGCAATGGCTCATCTTTAATTTTCACTGCCTTAATGGCGGATGTCTCGTACATCGTTTCTGCCTTTCGCGATTCAAATGCATACGTCTGCGGAAGCGCTTCTACAGAAGACGTATCCGCATCCGGCATGTCGGAAATTTTAGATGACTCGGCCAATACCGGTTTGTAATCCTTCACGATCACATATTCCTTATTGCCAAGGTCGCGCTCGGTTTCCTGCTGTTGTGCAAATGCACACAACGGGAAGATCAGGCTCAGCGTTATTATTGCTTTTCTCATGGTTTGCTTTCGTGTAAGAATCATTTTATCGGACTAACTTCCAGTGAATCGGACGGCTCGCGGCGGCGCTTCTCTTCTATCATTTCCTTATTACGTGCTTGCTGTGCTGCATCCATGGCGTTCAA
>JBEGUX010000128.1:0-3336 GCA_041178685.1 Bacteroidota bacterium | reverse complement strand
CTCAAGTGGAGAATTGTTGAATTACAGTTTTAAATATAATGCTTAACAGTGAAATTACGTTTACCGCCAACAACTAAATAAAAAAAAATTCTCAAAAAATCAAGGGCAGACTTTACCCCCGAAATTTTGAAACGCTTGATTGGTAATTTGTTACTTAGGGTGTTAAGCACAATTGTGATTTGATAAATTGAATCGAACTTGTTCTTCTGGATTTTCGCCTAAAATACTTCAGCAAGGTCGATTACTAATATTTATTATCATTTTGAAATTATTAATTTCCGTAAACGTCATGAAAAACGTTACGAGCAATATACCCGGCTCGGTAAAAAAAGATTTTTAAAAAATCTAAAATCTTACATTTTTGGATAAAATAGGTGTTTAACACCATTGATTGGGTACCCTAAAAATGCTAAGAGCCAATTTGGGAAAAGTAAAAACATGGATGTATAAGAAAAGTGCTTAGGTCCTCTGGTGAACGAAGTTAAAATTGATTATTTAATTTGCAAAGGGTTCAATGTGTGATTCAAAAATTAAAATTCAAAATTCAATCAAGTTCAAGGTTCAAAGTTCAATGTTTAAAGTTTAAAGTTCGAGGTTTGAATAGTGCCAAAAACAGAAACAGAAACAGTGCAAGCCTACAGTAAAACACTGTACACCTGCACTGTTTATCACACTCGCTCTGCGAAGCAGCGGACCCGAAGGGAGTCGAACCCCTAACCTTCTGATCCGTAGTCAGATGCTCTATCCAGTTAAGCTACGGGTCCGTTTCCGACCAGATTTCCTGATCGGGCCGCAAAAATAAGGATTTTTTAATTCAAATCGCAAACAATATTTATCGATTCAATATTTAATGTTTGACCAGTATATCAATGGAACTGCCCATTTTTAAAGTCCTTGAATTTTAAATTTTAAATTTTGAATACCTTAAATTAATATCCCTTGAATCTTAAATTTTGAATCTTGAATACCAAAAAACACCTGCTAGAGATGAGCCCTGAGCTTGCCGAAAGGCTCGGCTTTATAATGCCTTATTATAATATTTCATCGCTGTCGGCATAAACTCCTTAATGGACTGAATACGCGTAGCGTCGCTGGGGTGCGTACTTAAAAACTCAGGCGGCTTGGTTCCACCCTTTCCTGCCATCCGCTCCCAAAATCCTATTGCTTTCTGTGGATCGTATCCGGCCATCGCCGCAAAAATCATCCCCAATTTGTCGGCCTCTGTTTCGTGCTTTCGTGAAAATGCCAGCATACCTAACTGCGAACTAATTCCATACGATTGAAGAAAAATATCTTGCGTCATCTGCGGCTGGTCGTTCATCGCCACCGACAATGCAATTCCTCCCATCTGCGCAATCAACGCCTGACTCATCCGCTCATTTCCATGACGTGCCACCGCGTGCGCAATCTCGTGTCCCATAACAATAGCAAGCCCCGATTCATCAAGCGTTAACGGCAACAACCCGGAATAAACCACTACTTTCCCGCCCGGCATACACCAGGCGTTGGCTTCGTCGTCCTTCACCAGATTGAACTCCCACTGATAACCAGAAAGCCGGTCAGACAACTTTTGCTGCGACATAAATGTAGTAACCGCTTTCTCTATTTTTCCGCCTACCGATTTTACCATTGCTGCATCGGCACCTGATTTCACCGCGGGATTCTTTCTCAGAAAACTCTCATAGGAAGTAAGACTCAACGATATCAATTGCCCCTCCGGGAGCATATTCAATTGCTTACGATTGGTGATCGGAACCTTTGAGCAAGACAGTGTGAGTGTGAGTGTGAGTGTGAGTGCGCGCTTGAGATAAAGACTGACGTTAAAAATGATAGCCGGTATTTTCATGACATTAAAATAAGAAATCAGCGATTAACCTCACGTGACTTATGTCAGCAAGGGAAAGCAATTATAAATTCGAAGCGGTTGAAAATAAAATAAGAATGGTAAAAAGAGCGAAACTCAGTTCAACTGATCACCACGCTAAGTCCTTTATCGGCCAAAGCGACACGCATTGGATTAAGGTCGGCATAGGATCCGCATTTCACGGAACACTTGCCATTGTAATGAACGATGTACGTGCATTGTTCAGCTTGCAACGGATCGTGCTTACAGATATCAATAAGACATTCAATGACGAAATCGAAGGTATTGTGGTCGTCGTTGTAAAGAATCAATTCTCTTTCACGAACGGTGACCTCTTCCAGTTGTATGACCTCTTCGGCTTGAACATCTAAATCGTTGGAGAAGAACTTCATGATTACCGGGTTTTCCGGTAAAGTTAACAAAAAGTTCAATTCCAATCAACGTTGCAGCAATTGCCGTGCTTCACCGATTGGAATTCGCTTGGAACCGTTAAAGGCTACCACGAAGGCATCCTTTGTTCCTTTTTCGACTACCAGCGCTTTGGCCGCCACCGCTGATTCATAGTCGGTAAAGTCACCCGCATAAAAAACCTGCAGTCCGCGTTCGTCCTGGATGCGTTGAATACCCATATCCGAAATACGGATGAAGGCATCAACGGCAGAAAGTGGAACATTCTCCCGGAATGCGCCCAACTGAATTCGGTAGCGAATGGTTCCCGTTGCAATAGCAGCCGGAGCATCATTAGCTGTTGATGGCGCTGCCTCTGCTGAGGTTTCTGCCTTGACAGGTTCTGCATTCACTGTCTCCGAAGATATCGCTGGCTGCGCCGGCTCGTTACTGGCGGTAGCATTTACCAATGTCCCCTTACGGAAAGGAACTATAAATGCATCTTTGATACCTGCATCAACAGCTTGTCTTTTTCTTTCCGCAGCCAATTCGTATGACGCGAATGTTCCGGATGTAAACTTGTAAAGTCCGTTGTCAAGCGACAAGTATTGCAACTGCGGTAAAGTCAGTAACATTGAAGGAGCATTAGCCGAGCGATAAACACCTACCTGAACGGCAAACTGTTTGGTCGATGTTGTTGTATTTTTAATTACTGTCGCAGGAGCAGTCAACGTTTGCGGCACATTACGGAAATCCGCTTCGTCTTTGTCGGTTCCCGCCGGATAACGATCCGGCGTAATAGCCAATTGCTTCAAGGTATTCATCTCCGTATTAGCCACTGCATTCAACTCCGATTTGCGCAAATCATTTTGTCGGGCCAGATAACGGTTGGCTTCGCCCAGGGAGATTCGCTTTCCATTCAGGTAAGCGACAACAAATGCATCTTTGTAGCCAATCGACTGCATTTCTTTTTTCACCAGGTTAGCCGGATCGAAATTGCGGAAAAGTCCGACACAGTAACGTATCCAGCCCGGACGAGTAGTCTCACCGGTTACCGGTTGTAAACCACCAAATGCATCATCTTT
>JBEGUX010000127.1:0-6459 GCA_041178685.1 Bacteroidota bacterium | reverse complement strand
GGCACAATTGGGCAATAAAAATCCAATTTTTGGGTTTCTTGAAATTTTCTTAATTTTGCAGTCTGATTGACGGATGGTGTAATGGCAACACTGCAGATTTTGGTTCTGCCTTTCTAGGTTCGAGTCCTAGTCCGTCAACAAAAAAGCCCCGAGAACAATGTTTTCGGGGCTTTTTAGATAATACAAAATTTCGAATATTACTCATTCGTGCAGGGATAGATTCATCCCTTCTCCGCAATGAGATAGATATCCCACGTTGCATCCAGCGAAGCGTCTTGGAGTATAAAATCTTTGGTGGTGATATCGGTGGTAGTGCTCACCTTTTCTTTTAGCTTATTGCGCATAAGGTTAGTGATGAAATTGTAGGGCGCTGTGAGCCACGATGCCGGCAAACGTTTATGCAATCCCAACACATCAAATCGAAGAATCATACGGACAAACTTTCCGTTCTCTTCGTAATACGCATTCACACGCTGGTTACCGTTCAAACCTTTTAGCTGAAACAACGATGTCAAATCGCCAACCTCTGCTCGCATCTCATCAAATGTGTATTCGTGAACGTGGAACGGATTTCGTGCCAATGATTTTTTTACGTTAGGCGTCGTTACCAACAGCTTTCCTCCCGGACGTAAAACTCTCAAACACTCGCGAAGAAATTCCTTGCGCTGTTCTATGTGTTCGATAAACTGAAAAGCGGTAATCACATCAAAGCTATTATCGCCAAAAGGAAGCGGCGGAATAATACTTTGCTGAAAAGACAAGTTAGTTATCGATGCGTAACGATGGGTGTTGTCAGCTACTGTTACACCATCATAATCAAGTCCCGTAATTTCCGAAGCGCTTTTAGCCATCAAGGCTGTTCCATATGCATTTCCGCAGCCTACATCCAGCACTTTCTTCCCGCTGATGAACGGCACTGCAAATTCATACGCAAATTGACAACGTTGGTAGGTTACATTGTTGGCCTCATCGTGGTGGGCGCGCTCGTGTGTTGACATAGGCCGTAAAAATACGAATTAGCAGCGAATTGCCGGCCACAGCTGAACCTCGTAAATCAATGAGAAACAACTACTCTTTTCACGCACGGAAGAAAATCACCTCCCGTCAAATGAAGCTGGTAAATGCCGGAAGGCAGTGCGTGAACATCAATACCAAACGAATCGTCATTGATCGATGAACCAAAATGGACTTTTTTCCCGGTCATATCCGTTAATGAATAATCGACCCGGCTCATAAGGTTAGGTATGCAGACCGTAAGTTCTTCACTTGCGGGATTAGGATAAACCCGTACCTCCGGAACAACTAATTCCATTATGCCGGTTGTTGCTGGCGGTGGAATGTATGCACTTAAGTCTACGCGATATAGAAAATTGGATACGCCGTCGCTCTCATCCGCCATCCATACTGTTGTACGAGTATAAAACGTAATAGCTTCTTTCTGTGTCCAGGACGTAGAAAAACGAAGCATGGTGTAATTGCCGGTGAAGAAATTATCACCCGTCCATCCGGTAAACAAATGAATACGATTATTAGCCAATAAGACCACTGCCGACGAGTCATCGTTCATGGCAGCAGAAGTGATGCGATCGTTGGTATAGAAACTATCTATCAACATTGCAACGTGCGTTCCCGGCTGATCCGGTACACGGTATAATTTGGTATAGCCGATGGCTGAACTGTCGGCCTTTGAAAAAATATAAAAGTTACCGTTGTGATGAAAGAAAGCTTCAGCATCAAAATTATACCAAGGTGAGGGAAACAACGTCTGATCAGGATATGAAAACTGGATCTCGTCAGCAGTTACTGAAGCAGGACTTGTTAGTAACGGATATGTAATTCGGTAAATGCGCAAATTTGTGCGTCCACAACTGTTGTTCCCAAAATCACCGATGAACAGATAATTTCTTCCCTCATCGTGTGTCAAGTCTTCCCAATCGTAATTGGTCGCATTGGAAATAACCAGACTCCGCGTATAAACACCTGAATTTGAAATACGATATAATGTATTGTCGCCATAACCATCGTTATGCGCCCAAAAGTGTGTCCCGCCGGTATAATCCAAACCGGAACATTCGTCAATCATCGAGTCGATTGGCGCAACTACTATTGGCGTAACGAGTGCCGCTTGCGTTTCGGCATGCAAGATTTGGCAACCAAACAGCAGAGCAAAGAGAAAGAGAGAAAGATTCTTGCCGGCAGACATGCTAAAATAAATCGTCCGCAAGATACTGCTTTTCCCGATTTTGTCAGCGCGAAATAACCAATCGTTTGGTCATCAATTCGCGATTATTATCCGTGACGCGATAGTAATAAGTACCGTTTGGTAGAGCGGAAACATCCATACGCAATCCAATCATCGCTGGCAAGGTCACTGATTTAACCAAATTTCCCAGGACATCAAACAATTCAAATAGCACATCATTGTCTTTGGTTTGTATTGCCCGGATATTGATAAAATCACTTGCCGGATTTGGAAAAACAACCACCTTGTCGACGCCAACGGATTCAGAAGGTGAATTGCCGGAAGTAGAAGTTGGTGATGTTATAAAAGGAGCCAGATTAATACTGTACAAAAAATTTCCTGTGCCATTATTTTCATCCGTCAACGTGATTTCAGATAATGTACGGAAAGAGACTGCCTCTTTCTGGGTATAGACTCCACCAAAATTAATCTGCGTATGTTGTCCGGAGAAAAAATTATCGCCCGTCCAATTTTGAAAAAGGTGTATGCGCGAAACTGCAATCAGCACCACAGCAGAACCATCGGAATTAATGGCCACTGACGTGGGACGATCGTTCGTGTAAAAACTATCGACAAGCGTAGCCACATAATTTCCGGGCTGAGCCGGCACCCGATAGAGCTTGGTATAACCTACTGCAATGCCATCGGGCTTGGAAAAAATGTACAGGTAACCGTTATGATGCATGAAAGCTTCCGCATCAAAATTCATCCAAGCTGATGGAAACTGCTGCTGATCCGGATAAGAGAATTGAATGACATCCGCTGTAACTGTAGAAGATGAAGAGGCTGTTGGAAAAGGAATACGGAAGATTTTAAGATTGGTACGACTACAGGCGTTGTTGCCAAAATCACCGATGAACATATGATTGAATCCCGCATCATGCGTGATATCTTCCCAATCGGTATTCACAGCGTTGCTGACTGTTACTGTCCGCGACAGAACGCCGGTATTACTAAACCCATAAATCCGGTTATCACCATACCCATCGTTGTGCGACCAGTTCATACCGTTTAGATCTGACACCAGCCCCGATGACTCATCTATTTGAGCCGGTAACGGGGATACGACCGTTGGCGTAACGGCGCCGAATGCGCTTTTAACCGAAAAAAGAGCTATTAACAGAAGAAAGTAAATTGTGTGTTTCATGCTTAATTGTTCCTTGCAGGGTATTGTGGCCTTGCTACACTAAGAAAGCACCATCCTTTCCCGAAATGGAACGAACTGCAGATAAAACCTTACAATTCAAAGAATTTTAGGATTTTTTGTGGCTGACCTTGGCAAAGGCGCACAAAAGGGTGAAATCGATAAAAAAGTTGAAAAAGCGTTAAAATTCATGCCTAAAAACCCTGAAAAAACGTTCGTTTTCATACCTTCGCACGTCACGTTTTGTGCTATGAAATACAAACTCCTCAACAACCTCTTTGGCTGGATCGTATTTGCGATCGCCGCATTCACTTACATTTCAACGATTGAGCCCACCGGCAGTTTCTGGGATTGCGGCGAGTTCATCGCCACGGCGCACAAGCTCGAAGTGGGGCATCCACCCGGTGCACCAACCTTTTTAATGCTCGCTCGTGTTTTCATTCTGATGGCCGGCGACAATGCACAACAGTTTCCAATAATGGTAAACATCTTGTCGGCATTGATGAGTGCTTTTACTATTCTGTTCCTATTCTGGACCATTACGCACCTTGCCCGTAAAATTGTAATTGGAAGCGGAGAAGAGACTATGGAAAAAGTCATCGCTGTTCTTGGTGCCGGAACCGTAGGTGCTCTTGCCTATACCTTTTCTGATTCATTCTGGTTCTCTGCAGTAGAAGGTGAAGTATATGCCAGCTCGTCATTTTTCACCGCTATCGTATTCTGGCTGATACTGAAGTGGGAAAGTGTTGCGGATGAAAAGCACAGCTTCCGCTGGCTGATCCTTATCGCCTACCTGATGGGACTGAGTATCGGAGTTCACTTGTTGAACTTGTTGACTATCCCTGCGCTTGCCTTTGTTTACTATTTCAAACGTAATCAGAACATCACTGCTCGCGGTGTATTGTCCACCTTTGCCGTTGGTGTTGCTATTCTTGCGCTGATTCAGTACGGCATCATTCAGGGTGTTATCACACTCGCCGGATCTTTTGATTTGTTGTTTGTCAATTCTTTCGGAATGCCATTCGGTTCCGGCATCTTCTTCTACGGCTTACTCATCATTGGTGGAATTGTCTGGGGACTCATCTACACCAAAAAGAAAAATCTACCCGTTTGGAATACCGCTATACTATGTACAGCCTTCATTCTGATTGGCTACTCATCATTCGCGCAGATTGTAATCCGCTCCAACGCTAATACTCCGCTGGATGAAAACAATCCGGAGAACGTATTCAATTTCATTTCTTACTTGAAGCGCGAGCAGTACGGCGATCGTCCTTTATTTTATGGACAGAACTACAACGCCAGAGTTGTAGACCAGAAAGAAGGCGCTAAGACATGGGCTAAAGTTCCGGGAGTAGACAAATATGTTGAAGGACCTTCGCGCATCGAACCGATCTACGATCCTTCTAAAACAACTCTCTTCCCTCGCATGTGGAGTAGTCAGCAGAACCATATTGCCGAATATAAAAAATGGGCAGAGATCAAAGGCGACAAGAATCCTTCGCTTGGTGACAACATGAAATTCTTCTTTGTATACCAGCTGGGAGAAATGTACTGGCGCTATTTCATGTGGAATTTTGTTGGCCGTCAGAATGACCTCCAAGGTCCAGGGGGTATAACGAAAGGCAACTGGATGAGTGGAATTAAATTCATAGATGAAATGCGTTTGGGGCCACAGGATAAATTGCCGGAAAGCATGACCAGCAATAAAGCTCATAATTTGCTCTATTTCCTCCCGTTCTTGTTGGGGCTTATTGGTCTGATTTATCAATTCAATAGAGCCAACCTTGATGGGTGGATTGTCTTCCTTCTCTTCTTCATGACGGGTATCGCTATCGTTATCTACCTCAACGGAACACCACTTCAGCCGCGTGAACGGGATTATGCTTACGCAGCATCTTATTACGCATACGCTATTTGGATAGGACTTGGCGTTCTTGCATTATACGAAGGTTTGCGCAAGAAGGCTCCCGGAGCCATCAGTGCAATTTTTGCTACGGCAATATGTCTGGTTGTTCCAGTAGTTATGGCCAAAGCAGAATGGAACGACCACGATCGCTCTAATCGTTTTACCTCTCGCGATTTTGCTGTCGACTATCTGGAGTCGTGCGCGAAGAATGCCATTCTTTTCACTAACGGAGATAACGATACTTTCCCATTGTGGTATGCACAAGAAGTTGAAGGCGTTCGGACGGACGTACGCGTCGTCAACCTCAGCCTTCTTAATACAGATTGGTATATCGACCAATTGAAACGTAAGTATTACGATAGTGAAGCCATTAACATCTCCTGGTCACAAGACAAATATATTCTTGGCAATCGTGATTACATTCCTTATTACGATCGCGGACTTAAAGATCCGGTTGAACTTAAAGAGTTAGTAGACTTCATGGGCAGTGACGAGGCCAATGCAAAAGCCCGTACACAGAATGGCGAGTCGATCAACTACTACCCAACCCGTAAAGTTAAAATCACGGTTGACAGTGCCGCTGTGATGGCGAACGGTGTGGTAGCTGTAAAAGATGCCAACAAAATCGTGAAGATGATGGAGGTTGAACTCTCCGGCAGCTACCTAATGAAAAATGATCTGATGATCCTTAACATCCTGGCAAATAACAACTGGAAGCGTCCAATTTATTTTGCTACCACAGTAGGATCAGACAATTATTTGAATCTACAGCCCTATTTCCAACTGGAGGGACTTACCTATCGTATCGTTCCTATTCTTACGCCTTCGACGAATGAGATGTCCATCGGCCGTGTTCAAACGGATACGATGTACAACAATATGATGAACAAATTCGTCTGGGGAAATATGAACGACGAACGTATTTATTTGGATGAGAATAATATCCGAATGACCACCAACATCCGTATCAATTTTGCACGACTGGCTGAACAACTGCTTGTCGAGGGCAAGAAAGATTCTGCAATCAAGGTGCTCGATCGTTGTGTAGAAGTTACTCCTGACAAAACTATTCCTTACAACTACTTCATGTTGAATGTTGCGATGTTGTACTACCGCGCAGCCGGTGCATTTCGTACGGTTGACACTACACAAGTGAGTGATGCT
>JBEGUX010000126.1:0-4015 GCA_041178685.1 Bacteroidota bacterium | reverse complement strand
GTGAATTTATTTAAACCGGCTGCATTAAAGCCTCCGGTTTTGATAGATAAAGTCAAATCGTCTTGGTAAAAGCAATTTCCACGACGCATGGTATAGACAGAATCCGTTCCATCAGGAAATGTACGTGTCAATTTAACTTGAAATGAATCAGTGACAGCTTTTCCAAGATTTCGTGTCAATATAGTAACGGAAAATGTGTCTCTATCCGTAGTTATTGCTGAGCCGGGGAAACGAATGGAACTTTCATCGACTGAAAAATCAGGCTTGTCCCAATGATTTATACGAATTGCCGGATCGCCGTTTAAAGACATCTCCTGGCATACGATTTTTAGATTTTCTGCATTAGGGATCTGAATATCCTGTACAGCCTTTTTCATCAACTGTCCGACAGTAGCACCATAATTTTGTAATGATGCATTCTCAAAGAATGCGTGAGAGTATTGGAAGAGATCTTGCGGTATTCCCGGACCAACACTGGCAATAAATCCAATAGCTGCTTTCTCCGGTTCTAACACAAATCGTTCCGATACACTTTTGGTATTGGTATGGATATCGCCGGCAAAACAGCTGTTCGCAACAACCAGCGGGTAGCGCCCGCGATTATTGTATTCGGAGGGATCGTCAGTGCTTTGATCAAATCCTGCACCCGAAGCATGTCCGAAGAATGTCATTATCGCTACGCCGGAGTCAATCTGCGCTTGTAATGAATCAGATTGATTGATGACGATAGGACTTGTATTGAACTTCAAATAAGTAGTAACGTTTCCTCCAAATTGCGCATCTTCTAACAGGTTTTCGTAGTCAGATAGGTAGGCAGATAGTTGTGCTTGTTGTGCAAGATCGTTTCCTCCTCCAAAGTGTAAGATCTCCTTCATCCAGGCTTGTGGTGCTCCTTGCTGAGCAGATTCGTATTCCTGAACCTTTTGAAGGTACGATAATACCTCGTTCCCGGTTCGTGCACTAAGGCGTCCTGTAGGAATCGCAGGTTCATAGAGTGTTCCGTTTAAACCTGAGGTTAAAGGGATGTCTGATGTTGGTATACCAAAAGATGGTACGAGTGATGTTGCAAATAAGCCTTGATCTCTTCGCGTATCGTAGGGATTAATTGATTTTCCGATAAGAAACAGGTGCTGCGGATCAGCAGAGTTTGGCCATTGATCACTTACTAATTTGCAAAAGTTGCGAATAGAGTTGGGGTGTTTCTGAATTCCATAAGCAAATTGATCAGTGAGTTCATCAATATCGGCTATAAAAGCACGGTTGCCCGTTGTTTGATTACGGTAATTCTTGTACTGCAACGCTTGGTTCCAAAGAGATCGATGGGTAACTATCAGATAAGCAGAGTCAATGGGAGTAGCCAGGAAATTATTGAAGTAACCAAAATTGTTTTGAATATAATTGATGCCGCTGATAGCAGTAGCAGGTAGTATACTGCCTGTTCCGGAAATAATACACTGCTTGGGCGTTACACCTCCATCATTGGGAACTAAAGCTTGCCAGCCGGTTCCGTTTGCAACAACCAGAATCCTCTTATGATTCGTCAAGTCGTAAAGTACCGGCACTCCGCTGCTGTTGAAGTTGGAAATGTCAATTCTAACTTTAGACTGGTTGGTTGCGTCGGGGATGCTAAACTCGAATCGTCCTGAATTTTCGAAGTCGAACGTATGTGGATACGTCAAAGCAGCAAAATGAAACAGATTGTAGTCAGTGCCTGTTGAATTCAGGGTGGTTACTGAATAATTAAGGTTCGTCGTATTGCCGGAGAAGAGAGAACATGGCACTTGAAAAGTATACCGTTTTAGTGCTTGAGTGTAGTAAGTATCAGAAAAATTCAATCCAAAATAGCTGATCAGAATGTTATGTGCCAGATTGTTTATTCCACTGACATTTGTTTCCAATACCGCATTAGGTCCTGACGAAAAAACATTAGCTGTGCTTAATGAAATATTTAGAGCGCTCGATTGGTTGTTTCCAAACGCAACTCCCCATCCTTCGGATTCTGTATATTCAATAGACTTGTCACTTCTTCCTCGGTTATAATAGTTGTTGATTTGAGTGAACGACTGTTTGAAGCAATAATCGGCCGGTGTATAATTGCTGAAATCCTGATCAGTTTCCGCAGTTAGTCGGAGGCCGTTCGTGGTAACACTCCAAGTCAGGAAGTAAACGGAGGTATCTGTGAATAGACTGTAGTGAATATTGGGTTGCCAGTTCGGATCGGCGTACAAGGACGCATCCTGAGTGCCATCGTTTTTATTACCCATAAATTCGATGAAATCGCCGGCATCAAAAGAGCCATCACCTTCTCCTTCAATATGGATGTATTGTTGAATTCCGTTGTGGTAAAGTTGAATTTTTCGCGGATCAATCGATGTGACAGGTATGCCGGCGAATAGAAGTGATTGCCTGTCGACACGATGAATCCCGTCTTGCCAAACTTTGATTTTAAAATATTGCTGGCTGTAATTGATCCATTCGTTGCCGTAATTCTGCGCGTCTGCGAAGCGGCAACTGATAAAAAACAGTATAACAAGTAGGAGTCTTTTCATGCAAGCGTTCGATCAATATCGATTATTTTTTTTGCTTGTTGATTTCAAGCCGCAGGGAGAAAACGTTAGAGTATAGTAGTTCTTTACTGCCGATATTAGTCAATGCATAATCAATGGACAGTTTACCGATTTTTACACCGATGCCAAGATTCGGTTGAACAATAGTCGATTTGCCCCCGTCAATATCTTTCACTTGTTGTATGTTCTGAATTCCGCCGCGTAGAAAAACAAAATCGCTATAACTTACTTCTATGCCTAGTCGTGGATCAACGCTTATGAGGTCGGAGCTGATAGGTACGTTACGTCGCCCATCAAACGTAATATCTGCATTCAGTTCTGTGAGTAAATTGAATTTGCCGCCAAGTCCGGTGCGATATCCTCCGCCAAGAATCATTTTTGGCAAGGTGATTTCTGTACTGTTTTTGGGAATTTCATTTCCGGTGGCAATAAATGTTTCTTCTAATAAGTCAGTATTGTAACTCCAGGCATTAAAGGTGGAGGTAACATCCTTCACGGTGACACCCATCAGCCAGTTGCCCGTAGTGTACTGCGCTCCCAAGTCAAAACCAAATCCCCATGCTTTACCAAAGTCGCCTGCTTTCCGATTGATCACTTTTGCATTACCTCCTACACTGAGACCGGGAGTGCGTGTTTTTTTACTGTATGAAAAAACAAAAGCATAATCAGCAATGGAAAAGGAGGAGAGTCGACTGTAATCAATTACTCCGGAGGCATCGATAAGGTCAAGCGTATTCGGAATATCATCGGTGCCAAAACGTACTATGGAAAAGCCAATGGTACGACTGGTATCAATGTGTGTAGCCACTGTGGCATAATCAAACTTGGAAATACCGGCAAACAGTTCTGCGTGCATGGCTGCTAATTGCAGGTCACCTTTCGCATGAGTCAGACCTGCAGGATTCCATAATGCGGCTGTTGCATCATTATCGCTGGCCACCACAGCACCGGACATTCCCATCGCACGTGCGCCAACACCAATTGAAAGAAATTCATTGCTGTATTTTGGTGCTTGCGAAAATGCCTGCAACGTAAGCATGGACGAAAGGCAGAAAAGTAAGGTTGTTTTTTTCATGATTAATAGCAATCCTTTCATGAACGTAAAATAGCAGTGATTATTATCTATTTAAAACAAGTTCATCTCTCGTAAAGTTAAGCGAATTATCAAATAGAATTGGTTTAAAATTCCCTGTTTTTTCATTTTTTAACAACAAATCAGCTGATGCAGACTTGGTAAAACCGAATTGATATGTACTTTTGATGAAACGACGGAGAATGACACGACATCTGCCCAATTTTATCACCTTACTCAACCTTTTTACCGGTTGCTGGGCGTTGGTCATGCTCTTTCAGGGAAATCCTGAAGATGCTGCCTGGTTGGTTTTTTTATCAGCCGTTTTCGACCTTCTCGACGGATTGGTAGCTCGTGCACTACATGTGCAGTCACC